>CAYVCH010000125.1:0-6996 GCA_964449755.1 uncultured Actinomycetes bacterium | reverse complement strand
CCGGCCGTGACCTGCAGTCAGGCGCTCCCCCGCGAGCCCGGGGGACCCCGGCTAGCATGGGCCCGCCGGCCGGCCGCGGCGGGGGATCGGGACGGAGGAGGTCGGTGGCGAGCTACGACGCCGTGGTCATCGGGGGCGGGCACAACGGCCTCACGGCCGCCGCCTACCTGGCCCGGGCCGGGCGCCGGGTCCTCGTCCTGGAGCGCCGGCACGTGCTCGGGGGGGCCGCCGTCACCGAGGAGGTCGTGCCCGGCTTCCGGTTCAGCGTCTTCTCCTACGTGGTCTCCCTCCTGCGGCCCGAGATCATCCGGGACCTGGACCTTCCCCGCCACGGCCTGGAGATCCTGCCCCTGGACGGCACCTTCACCCCCCTTCCGGGCGACTACCTCTGGCGGGTGAACGACCACGGCCGGACCATGCGTGAGCTCCGGCGCTGGTCCCTCAACGACGCCGAGGCCTACGAGGACTACGGCCGGCTCATGCTCGACATGGCCCGGTTCGTGAAGCCCGTCCTGTCCCTCGTGCCCCCCGACCCCGCCCACCTGAACCCCCTGGAGTGGGCGCCCTTCGCCCCGGTGGCCCGGGCCTTCCGGGAGCTGCCCGAGCGCCTCCAGGCCGCCTTCGTCCAGCTCATGACGATGAGCGCCGCCGATTTCCTCGAGCAGTGGTTCGAGACCGAGCCGCTCAAGGCGACGATGGCCGCCTCCGGCATCATCGGCACCTTCCAGGGGGTCCGGTCCCCGGGCACGGCCTACGTGCTCCTCCACCACTACATGGGCGAGATCGACGGAGCCTTCCGCGCCTGGGGCATCCCCCGGGGCGGGACCGGCGGCGTCTCCGCGGCCATCGCCTCGGCCGCCCGCTCCTTCGGGGCGGAGATCCGCATGGAGGCCCCGGTGGCCCGCATCGAGACCCGCGGGGACCGGGCGGTGGGGGTCGTCCTCGAGTCGGGGGAGGAGATCCGCGCCACCCACGTGCTGTCGAGCGTGGACGCCCGCCTCACGTTCCTGGGGCTCCTCGAGCCCGGCAGCCTGCCCCCGGAGTTCGTCCGCGAGGTCCGCCGCTACAAGTTCCGGGGGTCCTCGGGGAAGGTGAACCTGGCCCTGGACGGGCTCCCCGAGTTCACCTGCCTGCCGAACGCGCAGACGACGGAGCACCTGCGGGGGGCCATCAGCGTCTCGCCCTCCATCGACTACCTGGAGCGGGCCTACGACGACGCGAAGGCAGGGCGGTTCTCCCGCCGCCCCTACATCGACGTGGTCATCCCGACCCTGGTGGACCCGTCCCTGGCGCCTCCGGGGAAGCACGTCATGAGCTGCTTCGTGCAGTGGGCGCCCTACCACCTGGCCGAGGGAATGCGGTGGGATGACGCGACCCGGGAGGCCTTCGGCGACGTCGTGATCGAGACCATCGAGGAGCTGGCGCCGAACATCCGGGGCCTCATCCTGCACCGCCAGGTCCTCTCCCCCCGGGACATCGAGGACCTGACCGGCCTCACCGAGGGGAACATCTTCCAGGGGGAGCTGTCCCTGGAACAGCTCTTCTGGAGCCGCCCGGTGCCGGGGTGGGCCCGGTACCGGACGCCGCTGCGGAACCTCTGGCTGTGCGGCTCCTCGGCCCATCCCGGGGGCGGCATCATGGGGGCCCCGGGGCGCCTGGCCGCCCTGGAGCTGCTCCGGGAGGAGCGGCTGGCCCGGTTCCGGCGGCGGGGGAGGACCCGGTGAGGAGCTCCTACGACGCCGTGGTGGTGGGGGCCGGCCACAACGGCCTGGTCTGCGCCGCCTACCTCGCCCGGGCGGGCCTGCGGGTCCTGGTCCTGGAGCGGCGGGACCGGGTGGGGGGCATCCTGGCCGAGGCCCAGCCGGCCCCGGGGTTCCGGGTGCCGGCCCTGGTCCACACCGTGGGGCGGCTGCGGGGCTCGGTCATCCGGGACCTGGGCCTCGCGGCCCAGGGGCTGCGTCTGATCCGGCCGGCGGTCCGGGCCTTCGCGCCGGCCCGCGACGGGCCCGGGGTCACGCTGTGGCACGACGTGGAACGCACGGCGGCGGAGCTGCGGGGCCGCGCGCCCGTGGACGCCGAGGCCTACCCGAGCTTCGACCGCCGGGTTCGGGTCATCGCCAGCTTCCTCGCCCACCTCAACGCGGCCACCCCACCCGATGTGCGCTCCCCGTCGGTGGCCGACGCCCTCTCCGCGGTGAGGCTCGGCCGGGCCTTCCGGCGCCTGGGGGAGCGGGCCGCCCGGGAGACCCTCCGGGTGCTGCCCATGGCCGTGGCAGACCTGGTCGGCGAGGCCTTCGAGACCGAGGGCCTCCGGGCCGCCCTGGCCTGCCGGGCCCTGCGGTTTGCCGCCATGGGCCCCCGGTCGGCGGGAACCGCCGCCGTCCTCCTCGCGGACTCGGCGGGCAACGACGGCGGGGCCGCGGGGGAGACCACCTACGCGGCCGGGGGGCCGGGGGCCCTGGCGGAGGCCCTGGCCCGGGCGGCCCGGGCCCAGGGCGCGGAGGTCCGGGTCGGCGCCGAGGTGGTGGCGGTGACCACCCGTGACGGGCGGGCCACCGGGGTGGCCCTGGCCTCCGGGGAGGAGGTGGGGGCCCGGGCGGTGGTCTCCTCGGCGGACCCCAAGCGGACCCTCGGCCTCGTGGACCCCGCGGTCCTCGGCCCGACCCTCGTCTGGCGGGCCTCCAACATCCGGACCCCGGGGGCCGCGGCGAAGGTGAACCTGGCGCTCTCGGGGCTGCCCCGGTTCACCGGGGCCGACGGCGAGGAGCGGCTGCGGGGCCGGATCCTCATCGCGCCGTCCCTGGAGTACCTGGAGCGGGCCTTCGACGCCTCGAAGTACGGGCGCATCTCGGAGGAGCCGTTCCTGGAGGCCACCATCCCCTCCCTCTGCGACCCCGGCCTGGCCCCCGAGGGAGCCCACGTGATGAGCGTCATCGCCCAGTGGGCCCCCTCCCGGCTGCGGGAGGGCGAGTGGGGGGAGGAGCGGGAGCGCCTGGGCGACCTGGTGGTCAAGACCCTGGAGGGCTACGCCCCTGGCCTGGGGGAGCTCGTCGTGGCCCGGGAGGTGCTCACGCCGCCGGACCTGGAGCGGGACTTCGGCCTCACCGGGGGCCACGTCCTGCACGGCGAGCCCGGCCTGGACCAGTGGTTCGCCTGGCGACCCCTCCTGGGCCACGCCCGGTACCGCCTGGGCATCCCCGGTCTGTACCTCTGTGGGTCCGGGGCCCATCCCGGCGGCGGGGTCACCGGTGGCCCCGGAGCCAACGCGGCCCGGGAGGTCCTGGCCGACCTCCGCCGCCGGTAGCCGACGGCCCGTCGGGCCAGCGGAGGGTAGGCTGGAGGGCGCCGTGCAAGAGCGCGAGTTCCCCGGGGAGGCTGAGCTCCGGGCCGACGACGAGCTGGCGGAGTTCCCCGACTACGAGCTGCCGAGCTACGTCGGTTCCGGGAGCTTCCAGAAGCTGCCCTGGTGTCCCGACGAGGCCTCCCTGCGTGCCACCGGCGCCGAGGTGGCCGTCGTCGGTGCTCCCCTGGACGACGGCGCGTCGCACCGGCCGGGGGCCCGCTTCGGCCCGCGGGCCATCCGGGCCGCCACCTACCATGCCGGCGACCTGTGGTCGATCCAGCTCGAGACGGAGGTGTTCGGTCGGGTCCGCTGCGTGGACGCCGGCGATGCCCCCGTGGTCCCCTCCCGCCTGGAGCGGGCCCACCGGGTGATCCGGGAGAAGGTGATGCAGGTGGCGGCCACCGGGGCCGTCCCGGTCGTCCTCGGCGGGGACCACTCGGTGACCTACCCCTCGGTGGCGGCGGTGAGCGAGGTCCGGGGCCGGGGCAGCGTGGGGGTGGTCCACTTCGACGCCCACGCCGACACCGGGCTGGCGGTCTGGGGATCCCTCCTGTCCCACGGCACCCCGATGCGGAAGCTGATCCAGGAGGGCTGGGTCCCGGGCCGAAACTTCGTCCAGGTGGGGCTCCGGGGGTACTGGCCGGAGCGGGAGACCTTCGAGTGGATGCGGGAGCAGGGCATGCGCTGGCACCGCATGGTGGAGATCGAGGAGCGGGGCGCCGAGGCCGTGCTGGACGACGCCATCGCCGAGGCCCTGGACGGCCCGGAGCGCGTCTACCTCTCCGTCGACATCGACGTCGCCGACCCTTCCTGCGCTCCCGGCACGGGCACCCCCGAGCCCGGCGGGCTCCTCGCCCGTGAGCTGCTCCGGGCGGTGCGCCGGGTGGTCTCGCGGGTGGAGCTCGTGGGCATGGACGTGGTCGAGGTCTCGCCGCCCTACGATCACGCCGAGCTCACGGCGGCCCTCGCGCACCGCTGCGTGCTGGAGGCGATCTCCGCCCTGGCGGCGAGGAAGGGGTGAGGGCGGCCCCGGCCGGCCCCCCGGTGCCGGTACGCTCTCCCGAACGGAGGTCGCGGTGCCCGAGCTGCCCGAGGTCCAGGCCCTGGCCGAGCGGCTCCACGCGCTCCTCGCGGGCTCGACCCTCGAGCGGGTGGACCCCCTCCACGTGGCGGCTCTGAAGACGGCCCTGCCCCGTCCCTCGGCCCTCGCCGGCCGCGCCCTGGAGGGGGTCGGCCGGCGGGGGAAGTTCCTGGTCATGGGGTTCGGCGGCCCCCGGGTCCTCGTCCACCTGTCCCAGGGCGGACGGGTCGTCCTGGAGGAGCCGCCCCGGGCGAGCCGGCCCCGGGGGGCCCTCGTGCGCTTCCGCTTCGCCGGCCGTCCGTCGGTGCTGGTCCGGGAGCTCGGCACGGAGCGGAAGGCGGGCTGGTGGGTGCTGGCGCCGGGCGACGAGGGCCCCCTCGGGGAGCTCGGCCCCGACCCCTTCGACGGCGCCTTCGCCCGTCTCGTCCTCGCCGGTGGGGACCGCCGCCGCGTCCACACGGTCCTCCGCGATCAGCGCACGGTGGCGGGGATCGGCCGGGGCTACGCCGACGACATCCTCCACCGGGCGCGGCTGTCCCCCTACGCGACCCTCGCCTCCCTCGACGCCCCGGCCCGGAGGGCCCTCCTGGAGGCGGTCCGGGAGGTCCTGGGCGAGGCCCTCGAGGTCGAGCGGCACCGGGCCGGCGGGCGGGTCGGCGACCACTTCACCGTCCACGGGCGTCACGGCCTGCCCTGTCCCCGGTGCGGGGACGACCTGCGGCGCGTCTGCTACGGATCCCACGAGGTGACCTACTGCCCGGCCTGCCAGACCGGGGGCAGGGTCCTGGCCGACCGGCGTCTCTCCCGGCTGGTCCGCTGAGCGGTCCGCGCCGGGCTCGGCGGGGAGCGGTCCCGGGCCCGGCTACGGTGTCGGCGCTCCGTCCGGCTCCGCCGGCCGCTCCACCCGCTCGATGCGGATCCGGAACCCCGTGGCCAGCGCCGCCAGGGCCCCCAGGGCCGCCCACACCGGCAGCAGGACGGCGCCCACCACCCCGACCGTGAGGGGCACCTCCAGGTAGGTCTCGCCCCGTTCGTTCATGACCACGATCCGGCGGACGTTCCCCTCGTGGACCAGCTCCCTCACGGTCCGCACGAGCTCCCCACCGACGACCCGGATCTCCTCGAGCCTGGTCCGCTCCCCGGCCACGGCTCCCTCCCGCGCCCGGCTAGTCTCCGAGCAGCGAGGCCTGACCCCGGGGCGCCCTCGGCCCCCGTGCCCGGACGCGCTCGGCGGGGCGCTCCACCAAGGCGATGACCCGGGAGGCCATGAACCGGCCCGAGCGCACGGGCTGGCCGGTCCGGGTGACCTCGGCCACCTCCACCACCCCCCGGGAGGTCGTCACCTCCACCCGGCGCCCGGCGCGGGTCGCCTGGATCTCGAAGGTCTGGGCGCCGCCGCCCGTGTCCACCACGACCTCGACCCGATCGCCCTTCACGTTCGCATCCTACGCCCGGGGTTCAGCCCGCCTCCAGCTCCCGTCGGAGGGCGGGCAGGGGCAGGGAGCCGAGCTCCAGGAGGCGGTCGTGGAAGGCCCGGAGGGAGAAGGCCGGGCCCTCCCGGCGGGCGGCCTCGGCCCGCCACCGCTCGATCTCGAGCTGGCCGACGGTGTAGGCGAGGGCCTGGGCGGGCAGGGCGATGTAGCGGTCGGTCTCCACCACGGCGTCCACGGGAGGCACACCGGCCTCCTCCAGGGTCCGGATGGCCCGCTCCCGGGGCCAGCCCAGGGCGTGGATGCCGGTGTCCACGACGAGGCGGGCCGCCCGGTGGGCCTGGAGGTCGAGCATCCCCAGGCGCTCCCAGGGGTCGGCGTAGAGGCCGAGCTCGTCGGCCAGCCGCTCGGCGTACAGCCCCCAGCCCTCGGTGAAGGCGCTCCCCGCGAGGAAGCCGCCGAATCGCCGGAGGGCCGGGCGGCCGGGCAGCTCCTGCTCGACGGCGATCTGGAGGTGGTGTCCGGGGTTGGCCTCGTGGAAGGTGGTGGGCGCCAGGTGGTGGCGGGGGCGGCGCTCCAGCTCGTGGCCGTTCACGTAGTAGACGCCCGGGCGGGACCCGTCCTCCGAGGGAGGCTGGTAGAAGGCGGCCGGCATGTCGGCCTCCCGGAACTCCTCCACCAGGCGGACCTCGCAGGAGCTCCGCGGCAGCCGGCCGACCACCCGGGGGGCGGCCTCCCAGCCCCGGCGGACCTGGTCCTCGGCGAGGCGCAGCAGCTCCTCCCGGGAACCCACGGCGCCCTGCCCGCTGGCCCGGCGGGCGGTGAGGGCCTCCGCGGGGCTCGCGAAGCCGAGGGCCCTGGCGGCCTCCCGCCGCTCCTCCTGGATCCCGGCCAGGACCTTCAGGCCGAGCTCGTGCACCTCCCGGGGGTCGAGGGGGAGGGTGGTCCAGGCGAGGACCTGCGCCGCGTACATCGCCTCGCCGTCGGGGAGCGCGCCGAGGCCGATGGTCTGCGTGGCGAGGGGCAGGTACTCGCGGAGGGCCTCCAGGTACCCACGGTAGGCCGGCAGGACGGCCTCTCGGAGGGCCTCCAGGACCCGCTCGCGGCCGGCGGTGGCCCCCGGCGGCACGAGCCGCAGCGCG
>CAYVCH010000124.1:0-7049 GCA_964449755.1 uncultured Actinomycetes bacterium | reverse complement strand
TGCCGAACGAGCCCTCGGTGGTCGCCATCAACACCCTGACCGGCGCCATCCTGGCCGTGGGGGCCGAGGCCAAGCGCATGATCGGGCGCACCCCCTCCCACATCCAGGCCGTGCGGCCCCTGAAGGACGGGGTCATCGCCGACTTCGACGTCACCGAGAAGATGCTCCGCTACTTCATCCAGCGGGTGCACCGCCGGCGCCTGCTCGCCAAGCCCCGGGTCGTGATCTGCGTGCCCTCCGGGATCACCGGGGTGGAGCAGCGGGCGGTGGAGGAGGCGGCCATCGCCGCCGGGGCCCGCCGCGCCTACATCATCGAGGAGCCCATGGCGGCGGCCATCGGCGCCGGGCTGCCCATCCACGAGCCCACGGGGAACATGGTGGTGGACATCGGCGGGGGGACGACGGAGGTGGCGGTGATCTCCCTGGGGGGCATCGTCACCTCCACGAGCATCCGCATCGGCGGTGACGAGCTGGACGAGGCCATCATCCAGTACGTGAAGAAGGAGTACTCGCTCCTCCTCGGTGACCGGACCGCCGAGGCCATCAAGATCGCCATCGCGTCGGTCTTCCCCTCTCCCGACGAGATGGTTGCCGAGATCAAGGGGCGGGACCTGGTATCCGGGCTGCCCAAGACCATCACGATCACCGCCGAGGAAGTCCGGCGGGCCATCGAGGAGCCGGTCAACGCGATCATCGACGCCATCAAGGGCACGCTGGATCGGACCCCCCCCGAGCTCGCCGCCGACGTCATGGACAAGGGGATCGTGCTCACCGGGGGTGGAGCCCTGCTGCGGGGGCTGGACAAGCGGCTTCGCCACGAGACCGGCATGCCCGTCCACATCGCCGACCTGCCGCTGCAGGCGGTTGCCATCGGGTCGGGGAAGTGCCTGGAGGAGTTCGAGGTCCTGCAGCGGTTCCTGGTGAGCCCCTCCCGGCGGTAGCCGGAGATGGCGGTCGGGGCCAGGGCGCGCAGCACGCGACTGCTGGTGGTCGCCCTGGTCTCGGCCTCCCTGGCCACCATCACCGTGGACTACCGGCAGGGCGAGGGGGGAGCGCTGGCAGGCCTGGGGCGGGCGGCCCTCACGGTGATGGCGCCGCTCCAGTCCGCCGTGTCCGGGGTGACCCGCCCCGTGGGGAGGTTCCTGTCCACCCTGGCTCACCTGCCCTCCATCCGTGCCGAGAACGAGAGACTCAAGGACGAGCTGGCCCAGGCCGCCGCCCGCCTGGCCACCCAGGCCTCCCTGGAGGCCCGGGTGGCGGAGCTGACGGAGCTGCTGGACCTGCGTCGCAGCCTGGAGGCCCCCACCCTGGCGGCGCTGGTGATCGGCAACGGCGTGTCCAACTTCGAGTGGACCATCACCATCGACCGGGGGACCCGGGACGGCGTGGCGGCGGGGATGCCGGTGGTGGCGAGCGCGGGCCTGGTCGGCCACGTGGTGCGGGCGGGGCCGGTGTCGTCCGACGTCCAGCTCATCATCGACCCCGACTCGCGGGTGGCGGCCCGGCTCGTCACCTCCCGGGAGACCGGGCTGTTGGAGGGGCAGGGCGACGCCGACCTGCGGATGACCCTGGTGGACCCCTCCACGGAGGTGCGAGCCGACGAGCCGGTGGAGACCGCCGGCTACCAGGGTGGCCGCTACCCGCCGGGGATCCTCATCGGAGAGGTCTCCCGGGTGGTGGAGGACCCCACGGCCCTGGAGAAGCAGGTGACCGTGCGCCCCGCCGTGGACTTCTCGACCATCGAGTTCGTCCTGGTGGTCCTCGCGGGGGCGCCGGAGTAGCCTGGGCGCGTGCTGCGCCGGGTCCTGGCCCTCGCGGCCGTCATCGTGACGGCCCTGCTGCTGCAGACCACCGTCTTCGCGGAGGTTCGTCTGGTCGGGGCCAGGCCGGAGCTGATCTACCTGGTCACGGTCGTCCTGGCCGTGCTGGAGGGTCCGGCGTCGGGGGCCCTGGCGGGCTTCGCGGGCGGCATGGCCCAGGACTTCCTGCTGAACCAGCCCAAGGGCATCACCGCCCTCACCCTGACCCTGCTCGGCTACGGCGTGGGCCTGCTGCGCGCCTACATCGTCTCCCCCTCCCCGGCCCTGCCGACGCTGCTGGTGGGTGGAGGCACCGCCGCCGGCGTCCTGTTCTACGGCTTCGTGGCCTTCCTCCTGGGGGAGCTGCCCGAGGGCGGCGGCTACCTGTTGCGGGTGGCCCTCCTCTCCGGCGCCTACAACGCGGTGCTCACGCCGCTGCTGTTCCCGCTCCTGCGCCGGGTGGCCGGCGCCTCCCGGCCCCGGCGGGTCGTCCGGTGGTGAGGCCGTCGTGACCCAGGGCAGGGCCCTCGGGCGTCTCAAGGTCCTGGCCGGGCTCCTGGCCTTCATGCTCGCCGCCCTGGTCACCCGGCTGTGGTTCCTCCAGGTGCTGGCCGCCGAGGACTACCGGGAGCTGGCGCGGAACAACAGCGTCCGCCTGGTGGAGGTGCCGGCCCCCCGGGGCCGGATCCTGGACGCGAACGGCGACGTCCTCGTGGGGAACCGGCTGAGCCTGGTCCTCACCGTGAACCGCCAGGAGCTGGGGGACCGGGCCGAGGAGGTCCTCCTCCGCCTGTCGGAGCTGCTCGGCGTCTCCGCCCGCGAGCTGGGGCGGCAGATGCAGGACCCTCGCTACTACTCCTACCAGCCGGTGCCCATCGCCCGGGACGTCCCCGAGGAGGTCTGGTACTTCATCGCCGAGCACCGGGAGGACTTCCCCGGGGTGGTCGCCGTCGAGGTGCCCGTCCGCACCTACCCCCATGGCGAGCTGGCCGCCCACGTCCTGGGCTACGTCGGCGAGATCTCCGGGGAGGAGCTGCAACAGGAGCGCTTCCGCGACTACGCCCCCGGGGACGTGGTCGGCAAGACCGGCGTGGAGGCCGTCTACGAGCGGTACCTGCGTGGCACGAAGGGCCTGGAGAAGTACCTGGTGAACGCCGAGGGCGAGACCGTCCGACGACTGGGGGGCCAGGCCCCGGAGCCCGGGGACGACCTCGTCCTCGGCATCGACCTGCGGATCCAGCGCCTGGTGGAGCGGAGCCTGGCGGAGGGCATGGCCCGGGCCCGGGCGGTCTTCGACGCGGCCTCCGGCCGGACCCTCCGGGCCGACGCCGGGGCCGCCCTGGTCGTCGACCCGGACACCGGGGCCATCGTGGCCATGGCCTCCCTCCCCTCCTTCGACCCCCGCATCTTCCAGCTCCCGCCCGCCGAGTTCGAGCGGGCCTGGCGCCGGCTCACCTCGCCCTCGGCCAACTCCCCCCTCACCAACCGGGCCATCGCCGGCCGCTACCCGCCGGGATCGACCTTCAAGCCCTTGGTGGCCCTGGCGGCGATGCGCCACGGGATCGCGTCGCCCGCCGGCTACTACCCCTGCCCCCCCGCCTACACGGTGCCCGGCGACCCGAACACGGTCTTCCGCAACTGGACCAGCGCCGACTTCGGCACGATCTCCCTGGCCGACGCGTTGCGGGTGTCCTGCGACACGGTCTTCTACCGGTTCGGGTACGAGTTCTGGCAGCTCCTTCCCCCCAGGGCCCAGGGGTTGCTCACGGTGGCCTCCCCCTCCCGGGAGGTGCTCCAGGCGGACCTGGCGGCCTTCGGCTTCGGGGTGGCCCCCAGGCTCGACCTGCCAGGCGCCTCCGGGGGCCGGCTGCCCACGGCCCGCTGGAAGTACCGCGAGTTCGAGGACGACTGGCGGCGGGTGGACCTGTACAACCGGTGCATCGCCTTCTGGTGCCCGGGCGACTCCATCAACATGGCCATCGGGCAGGGGTTCGTGGAGGTGACGCCGCTCCAGCTGGCCATGGCCTACGCGGCCGTGGCCAACGGGGGCCGGCTCTGCGTGCCCCACGTGGGACTGCGGGTGGTGGACCCCGTGACCGGGGAGACCGTCCACCGGGTGCGGCCGCGGTGCCCCCGGCGCCTGCCGTGGGACGCCGCCCAGCTCGCCTTCATCCGACGGGCCCTGGCGACGGTGCCGGCCGCCGGCACGGCGGCCCTGGCCTTCCGGGGCTTCCCCCTCGCCGAGGTCCCCGTGGCCGGGAAGACGGGCACCGCCGAGGTCCCCGGCAAGCAGGACTTCTCCTGGTTCGCGGCCATGGCCCCCGTGGAGGACCCCCGGTACGTCGTGGTGGTGGTGGTCGAGCAGGGCGGGCACGGCTCGACCACGGCGGCGCCCATCGCCCGCAGCATCCTCGAGGGCCTGTTCGGGCTGCCCCCGTCCGGCTTCGTGAGCGGGGGGGTGGCGGACTGATGCCCGTGCCCGCGGGCCCGCCCGGGGGGGTGCGCTCATGGATCTGGTAGCCGGCCGCGCGCTGTCAGCGGAGCGGCGCCCCATCCGCCACCTGGACCCCGTGCTCCTGACATCGGCCATCGGGCTGGTGGTGATCGGGCTGTTCGTGGTGTACTCCGCCACCCACCAGTCCCTGGCGGCCCTGGGCCTCGACTCCCGGGTCTTCGTGAAGAGGCAGGCGACGGCGGTGGCCCTGGGGGTGGCGGCGGTGGTCGTCGTCGCCGCCTTGGACTACCGCTTCGTCAAGGTCTACGCGGGCCTCGCCTACGCGGCCACGGTGCTGCTGCTCCTCCTGGTCAGGACCCCCCTGGGCAGCTCCACGGCGGGGGCCCAGCGCTGGTTCGAGCTGGGGGGGTTCCAGTTCACCCCCTCGGAGCCCATGAAGCTCGCGCTCATCGCCATGCTCGCGGCGATCCTCTCCGAGCTGCGGGAGGCCGAGCCCTCTGGCCGGGACGTCCTGCGGGCCACCGGCGTCGCCGCCCTGCCCATGCTCCTGGTCTTCCTCCAGCCCGACGTGGGGACCACCATCGTCCTCGCCGCCATCCTCGTGGGCACGCTGGTGGTGGCGGGAGCCCGGGGGCGGCACCTCGGGGCCCTCGCGCTCTCCGCCGTCGTCCTCATCGCCCTCGCCTTCCAGCTGGGCGCGGTGAAGCAGTACCAGCTGGCCCGGGTGGCGGCCTTCCTGGACCCGGAGAACGCGCCCGAGTGGGCTCGCTACAACCGGGAGCAGGCCGAGATCGCGATCGGCTCCGGCGGGCTCACCGGCCGCGGCTACCTGGAGGGGACCCAGACGAACCTGGACTTCGTCCCCGAGCAGCACACTGACTTCATCTTCACCGTGGTGGGGGAGGAGTTCGGGTTCGTGGGTTCGGCGGTCGTCCTCGGGCTGTTCGCCGTCCTCCTGTGGCGGGCGGTGCGCATCGCGTTCCTCTCCAAGGATCTGTTCGGGACCTACCTGGCGGCCGGCATCGCCTCCATGTTCGCCGTCCAGGTGTTCGTGAACGTGGGAATGGTGGTGGGCATCATGCCCATCACCGGCATCCCCTTGCCCTTCCTCTCCTACGGCGGGAGCGCCATGGTGGCCAACCTCACCGCCGTGGGCTTGCTGGAGAACGTCCACATGCGGCGGTTCACCTGACCCCGCCGGAGCCTCAGGCGGTTCGGGCCACCCGCCAGAGGAAGGTCGTGCCCCCGGGACCGGTCCGCTCCAGGACCACGTCCCCGCCCATGGCCCGGGCCGCATGACGGGCCAGGGTGAGGCCGAGGCCGGCTCCGCGGTAGGTGCGGACGTTCAGGGCCTCCACCTGGACCAGGGGCTCGAAGATCCGCTCGGCGTCCTCGGGCGGGATCCCCGGGCCCCGGTCGCTCACCCGGACCTCGAGGCCCTCCTGCCCCGGCTCCACCCGGACCTCCACGGGCTCGGAGGCCCCCGAGAAGCGCAGGGCGTTGTCCACCAGCTCCTCCAGGACCCGCCGGGCCACCACCGGGGAGAGGCTCACGGGCTCGAGGCCCGCGGCGACCAGCGTCCGGACTCGGCCCTTGCCCTCGGTCACGGCCCGGACCAGCTCGCCCACGTCCACCTCCTCCGCCAGGCCCGCCCCCACGGCCATCTCCAGCCGCTCCACCAGACGGGCCAGGTCCGCCGCCCGGGCCGCCAGGCGGTGCAGGAGCTGGTCCCGCTCCTCGGGAGGGGCTGTCCCCTCCGCCAGGGTCTGGGCCATTCCGAGGACGACCGTCACCGGGGTCCTGAGCTCGTGGCCGATCCGGGCGAGCAGCTCCTGGCGGTGGGCGGCCCGCTCGACCAGGGCCCGGTAGGCCTCCTGCAGCTCGGCCGTGCGGCGTCGTTCCCGCTCCAGGGCCTCCGTCAGCTCCTCGATGACCGTGGGGGTGACGCTGGGCGAGATGACGGCACCGCCGCTCGCGGCCTCCACCACGGCGGTGAGGATGTCCTCGGCGTCGGAGTCCTTCAGGACGTACCCGGAGGCCCCGGCCACCAGCATGTCCCGGACGGCCTGGTGGTCCTCGAGGCCGGTGAGGGCCACCACCCCCACCCGGGGCCGGAGCTCCTTGAGGCGACGGGTGGTCGCGATCCCGTCCATGCCCGGCATCCGGACGTCCATGAGGACCACGTCGGGCTCGAGGTCCCGCAGCAGGCCCAGGGCCTCCTCGCCGCTCGTGGCCTGGCCCACCACGTCCAGCTCAGCGGTGGCGAGGAGGGTCGCGAGGGTCTCCCGGAACCCGGGGTTGTCGTCGACCACCAGTACCCGGAGCCGGCGCGGGACGGCGCCATGGACCGAGGGCGGGGAAGGAACCCTCTTCACGGCTGGAAGTCTCCCGGCTCGGGGGCGGGCCCTGTATCCGGCGGACGGGGATTTTGTCCCTCCCCGGGGAGGCCGACGCGACGTCGGCCGGTCGGGCGAGGCCGGGCTAGCCGGCAGGGGAGGCGAGGGGCGCAGCGCCACGGACGGCGGCGGAGGGAGTCGGCGGGATGGGCCGGGAGCACGGCACCCGCTGCTATGCTCGGGGCAGGCGTGCTCGCCGGGGCCGGCGTGGGAGCCGGGGGACCTGGCGAGGTCGAGGCGGTGCGCCGCCGCCCGTGGGCCCCTGCGGGGGCCCGGGCTCGGCGGGCGTGCCGGAGAAGGGCGTTTGCACGTGCGTGAAGACGCGCGCGGGACGGCCGCCCGAGGCGGCCGGAGGTCCGCGCATCCGAACCACCGGGAGTCCACCCCCGGACGCGATGG
>CAYVCH010000123.1:0-7088 GCA_964449755.1 uncultured Actinomycetes bacterium | reverse complement strand
CGTCCCGTACCTCTGCCTGTTCCCCGCCGCCTTCTTCCTGTTCGCCCCCTACAGCGAGTCCCTGTTCCTGCTACTGTCCGTGGCCGCCTTCCTGGCGGCCCGGCGGGGCCGCTGGGGGCGGGCCGGCGCCGCGGGGGCGCTGGCCGCCCTCACCCGCGGCGCGGGGGTCCTGCTGGCGCCGGCCCTGGCCGTCGAGGCCCTCCACCAGTGGCGGGAACGGGGCGGGTCCCCGTGGCCGGGCCTGGCGGGGGCCGCCACCGTCCCCCTCGGCACCGCTGCCTACCTCGGGTACTGGGGCGTCCGAGCCGGCGACTGGCTGGCCCCCATCCGGCAGCAGGCCACCTGGCAGCGGCAGGTAATGACCCCCTGGGCCACGGTGGCGATGGCGACCAGGGAGGCCTTCCGCTGGCTCGGCACCTACCCCGGGGGCTACCACCTGCTGGACTGGCTCCTGGTGGCCCTGGTCGTGGCGGTGCTCGCCTACGGGATCCCCCGCCTCCGGCCCGCCTACTCGGTCTACGCCTGGGCGAGCCTGGCCCTTCCCCTCGCCTTCACCTTCCCGCCCCGGCCCCTGATGTCCGTGCCCCGCTTCGCCGCCGTGGCCTTCCCGGTCTTCCTCTCCCTGGCCGAGGCCGTCGGCCGCGGGCGCCTCCCCCACTCGGCGGTGGTGGCCGTCTCCGCGGCGGGCCTCGGCCTCCTCACGGTCCTGTTCGTGGGCTGGTACTACGTCTTCTGACGATGCCGACCCCTTCTGGCGGCCGCCCCCGACCCGTTAGGATGGGCACGGCACCGTCCCGACAGGGGAGGCACACGTGAGGACCGGCGAGACCATCAGGGTAGCCATCGCCGACGACCACTCGCTCGTCCGCCAGGGGCTCCGCCGCTACCTGGAGATGGCCGAGGGGATCGAGGTGGTGGGGGAGGCCGCGAACGGCAAGGAGCTCCTGGAGGTCATCGAGCAGACCCGGCCCCGGATCGCCCTGGTGGACATCCGGATGCCGGAGATGGACGGGCTGGAGGCCGCCCGCCAGATCCGCGACCGACACCCCGACGTGGGGGTGATCATGCTCACCGCCTACGACGACCGCCAGTTCGTGGTGGAGGCCGTCCGGTCGGGGGCCCGTGGCTACGTCCTGAAGGCACGTGACGCCGAGCACCTGATCCAGACCGTGCGCCTGGTGGCCGGCGGCAACATGGTGATCGACCCGCAGCTCGTGGTGGCCCTGGCGGAGGAGCTGTCCCAGGCCAAGGAGCGGGATCGCAGGGCCGAGACCCTGACGGCCCGGGAGATCGAGGTCCTGCAGCTCCTGGCCTTCGGTCACACCAACCGGGACATCGCGGAGCGCCTGTACATCTCCCCCGATACGGTGAAGACCCACCTCGAGCACATCTTCGAGAAGCTGGGGGCTTCCGACCGCACCGCCGCCGTGGCCGAGGCCCTGCGCCGGCGGCTTATCGAGTAGGCCGGCGCCATCCCCCATCCGGCCTAGGCCGCCGCTCCGGCACAGACGGTCCGTTCAGGCGATGGGTGCCGGCACCCCATCGGGCCATCATTGGGGGCCGAGGATGTCATCAGAGCCCGAGCCCCGCTCCTGGCCGGTCGCGGTGGCGCTCGCCCTCGTGGGGATCGCCGGGGTCCTCGCCCACACCCCGTGGCTGGCCTCGGAGACCGCCCGCGCCCTCCGGGGAGACGCGGTTGTGGCGGCGGCGGCCACCGCCGCCGGATGGCTGGCCCTCGGGACCGGCCGGCGGGGGCGTGCCTCGGCCGCTCGTCCTGTCGGCCTGAGCCTCCTGGGCCTCGCCGTCGTCGCCCTGGCCTTCTTCGCCCGGGACCTGGACCGGACCGGTCCCTCGGGGCCGAGCCCCGTGGACCTGGTCCTCCTGCCCCTGGCCGGGCTGTTCCTGCTGCCGGTCCGGGCCGAGCTGCTGGCCCACTTCCGCGGGGAGGACCGGCGGGAGTTTGTCGCGGACGTGGCCCTCCTGGCCGCCGCCCTGGCCAGCGTCACCTTCCTGTTCCTCCGCCCCCAGGGAGCGGACCCCACGACCTCGGCCTCCAGCGCCGTTTTCGCCACCATCGGGGTGGTCGGGCTGGTCGCCTATGCCTCGGTGGCCCTATGGGCGCCGAGCCTGCGGCACGCCGCGCAGTTCCTCGCCGTCGGCGCCCTGTCCGCGGGCGCCCTCCGCTTCGGCTGGGCCTGGGTGCGAGGCATATACGCGGCGGGCGACCCGGCGGTGAGCCTGCCCGTGGCCCTGGGGAGCCTGGCCCTGGCGGCCGTGGTCGCGCTCCCGTCGCGCCGGGGGCCGCTGGAGGCGCCCCGCGCCACGAGGGGACGGCCCCTGCTCACCACGTCGGCGGTGGTGGCCGCCAGCGCCGCCCTGGCCCTGGTGGCGGGCGGGCGGATCCAGGGGCAGGTCGAGACGGTGGAGGGTCGGATCCTGATCGGCCTGCTGGCGGCGGCCGTCGCCGTGCGGGTCCTGGTGAACCAGGTCCACAGCACCGAGGCGTCGGTCGACGTCCGCCGGGCCCTGGAGGAAAAGGAGGCCGCCCTGGTCGAGGCCGACCGGGCCATGGAGCGGCTGCGCCGGGCTCACCGGACCCTCCAGGCCTCCGAGGAGCACCTGCGGTTGGTCTTCGACGCCGCTGTGGACGGCATCGTCGAGCTCGACGCCGAGGACGTCGTCGTCCAGGCGAACCAGGCCTTCTGCCGGATGGTGGGGCTACCCCGGGAGGTGGTCGAGGGACAGCCCTGGACGGCGCTGGCCGCGGCGGTGGACGGGGGAGGCCCCGCCCTCGCCTCCCTCCTCCACAGCGGGCAGGGCAGCCTCATGCGGGAGGGGCAGGCCATGTACCTGGAGTCCCGCACGTCGGCCGTCTCCACCGATCCTCCCCGGCGCCTGCTGCTGGTCCGCGACGTCACCGCCGCCCGCGTGGCCGACCAGACCATCCGCTCCCTGTTCAAGTTCCTCCAGGACCGGGACGAGGACCGCACCCGGATCATGCAGCGCACCAACGCGGCCATCGAGGCCGAACGCAACCGCATCGCCCGCGACCTCCACGACGGACCGGTCCAGGGGGTCTCGGCGGCCTCCCTGTCCCTGGAGGCGGCGCTGCTCATGATCGGGGCGGGCGACGTCGAGGCCGGCGTGGAGCTCCTGAACAAGGTGCGGCGCGACCTGTCCGAGGAGGCCGACAACCTGCGCCGGCTCATGGCCGGCCTGCGGCCTCCGCTCCTCGAGGAACGGGGGCTGATCCCCGCCCTCCGGGAGGCCGTGGCCCGCTTCGGCGAGGACAGCGGCCTGCACGCCGAGTTCCGGGGCGCCGCCCCCGAAGGGCAGGTGCCCCCCGACCTCGAGACCCTGGCCTTCCGGGTGGTGCAGGAGGCCCTGGCCAACGCCGCCAAGCACGCCCAGGCCACGAGGGTCTCCGTTTCCGTGGAGGTCGAGGCCGGCCAGCTCCGCGCGGAGGTGGAGGACGACGGCGTGGGCTTCGACATCAGCCGGGCCCGGGACTACCTGCGAGAGGGCCGGGTGGGGCTGGCCTCCATGCGCGAGCGGGTGGAGCTGGCGAGCGGGACCCTCGCCGTGTACTCCAGGCCGGGGCGGGGGACCCGCGTCGTCGCCGCCTTGCCGCTGCCGCGGTCCCCCGGCCGTCGGCGCGTGGCGGTGCCGGGGCCCTGAGGAGCGGCGCCGGGGCGGCCGGAGGCTACGGTGGCCGGTCCGCCCGGACCCGCGCGGGGGCCTGCGTCGGCGGACCCGTGGGCGTGCCGGGAGGGCTCGGGCTGCCCGGAGGGCTCGGGCTCGGAGGGGCCGTGGGCGTCGGGGTGGGGGTGGGCGAGGGGCTCGGGCTGTCCTCGGCGGAGGGTGACGGGGGCGGCGTCGGGGACGGCAGCGGGGCCGGCGTGGACGGCCCCTCCGTGTACCCTTCGAAGGAGGGCTCGGGGAAGCCTTGGGCCGGCAGGCCAGCCGTGGCCCGAGCCATGAAGTCCCGCCAGATGAGGGCCGGGACGGTGCCTCCGTAGATGGCCGGGAACCCCGCCACGTCCAGCATGGGGACCCGGCCCTCGGGGTAGCCCACCCACACGCAGGCCGCGAGCTGCGGAACGTAGCCGCAGAACCAGGCGTCGGCGTAGTCCTGGGTGGTGCCGGTCTTGCCCGCCACCGGCCGGTCCAGGGCCGCCCGCCATCCGGTGCCCGAGCGGACCACCTCCTCCAACGCGTAGGTCACGAGGTCCGCGTCGTTGGGGGCCAGGACCCGCCTGCCCCCTGGCTGGAGGCGGTAGAGGACCCCGCCCCCGGCGTCCCGAACCTCCTGGAGGGGCGTGGGCCGGTGGCGGACACCCCGGGCGGCCAGGGTGGCGTAGGCCCCGGCCATCTCCAGGGGCGTGACCGAGGCCGTGCCCAGGGTGATGGAGCACACCGGCTCCAGGGGGGAGCGAATGCCCAGCCGGTGGGCGACCTCCACCACCCGCTCCGGGCCCACCTGGGCGACCAGCTGGGCGAAGACCGTGTTCACGGAGTCGGCGGTCGCCGCCAGCAGGGTGTAGACGCCGGCCCCGACGGGCTCGGCGTTGGCGGGCTCCCAGGGCTGCCCATCCGTGAGGCAACGGGGGTCGCTGATCCGGATCCGCGAAGGGCCCCACCAGCGCGAGAAGAGCGAGATCCGCTGTTCCATGGCCGCCGCCAGGGTGAACACCTTGAAGGCCGAACCCGCCTGTCGTCCGGCGCCGCCCTCGCCGGTGGCGAGGTTGACCTGGGAGCGCCGGAAGGCGCGTCCCCCCACCATGGCCCGGACGGCCCCGGTGGCGGGGTCGATGGCCACCAGGGCGGCGGCGGGGTCCCCGGGCTCGCCCAGGTGAGCCCGGACGGCGGCCTCGGCCGCTCGCTGCCAGTCCAGGTCGAGCGTGGTGGTGACCCGCAGGCCGCCCCCGAAGACCAGGGCCTCTCCGTAGCGGGCCTCCAGGACCCTCTTGGTGTAGTCCGCGAAGTACTCGGCCCAGCCGGGAGCCGCCAGGGTGGCCCCCGCTTCCGGGTCGACCCGCACCTCCCGCGCCCGGAGTTCCCGGGCCCGGTCGGCGTCGAGGTAGCCCTCGACCACCATGCGCTGGAGGACGTAGTCTCGGCGGGCCTTCGCCGCGGCGGGATCCGCCACCGGGTCGTAGCGGGCGGGGGCCGCGATGAGCCCCGCCAGGGTGGCCGACTCGAGCAGCGTGAGGTCCCGGGCATCCTTGCCGAAGTAGGTCTGGGCCGCCGCCTGCACGCCGTAGGCCCCCCGGCCGAAGTAGACGGTGTTCAGGTACCGCTCGAGGATCTCGTCCTTGGAGAAGGTCCGCTCGACCTTGACCGCGAGGAGCACCTCCCGGACCTTCTGCCCCAGGGTGCGCTCGGGGGGCCGATACACCCGGCCGTAGAGGGGGTCCTCCACGTAGGTCCCGGCGTACACGTTCTTCACCAGCTGCTGGGTGATGGTGGATCCTCCCTGCACCGCCTCCCCGGCCACCAGGTCAGCCCAGGCGGCCCGCAGGATCGCCAGGGGGTCGAAGCCCGGGTGCGAGTAAAAGTCCTGGTCCTCCACGGCGATGACCGCCTCCCGCAGGTGCCGGGGCATGTCCCCCAGCGGGATGAGGGTCCGATCCACCTCCCCATGGAGGGTGGTGAGGAGCCGCCCCTCCCGATCGTAGAGGTAGGTGGTCTGGACGGGCGGCGGCGTCCGGGGCAGGTCGAGGCGGAGATACAGGTAGGTGAGGGTGACCAGGAGGCCCCCCGCGGCCAGCAGCGGCAGGCCGACGATGGCCCACCGAAGGCGGCGGAGCTGGCGCCGCCGGCGTCGGGACGCCCGTTGGGGCTCGCCTCCGGCGGAGGCGGTCACCCCTCAACCGGCGGTCCGGGCCGTGTAGGCCTCGGAGAGGTGGTTCCAGGAGCAGGCCGTGCACACCTCCACCACGTAGCAGCAGGCACCGCGGTGGGAGGCGGCCAGCCGCAGGGCGGTGGCGAGGGGCCAGACCCGCCCGTTGTTCCTGGCCAGGCCGTCGCCGAAGACGTAGGCCAACAGCTTCAGCTCATGGCGGTCGCACACCGGGCAGTCCCGGCGGGAAGGCTCGCCCACGTGGCGGGCCGCCCGCATCAGCTCGGGGTGGGCGTCGCAGACCTCGACCCTCGACAGGAGGCCCAGCCGGACGTTGCGCAGCAGGGCCCGCTTGGCCAGCGTGTAGTCGACCACGCCCAGGCCCTGAGCTCCGGGCGGCCCTCCAGCCGCCTGCCTCCGTCGTGTGCGCATGGCGGACCGATTCTACCCAGGGGGCAGGACGGGCGGGAGCCCACGGGGGCCGGCGCCGGCGGTTCGCTGGGGCCGGCACCCCGGCCCCAGCGGTTCGAGGACCTCGCCTGTATGGGCGGGCAACTCCCACGCGGGTCGGCACCCCGGGCCACGGCGGGGACCTCGGTCAGGGGGGTGGGATCTCCACCACGGCCCGGGCCCGGGCCCCCACCACCCGGTCGTCAGGGCCCAGGACCAGCCGCCCGACGGCCACCACCACCTCCACCCGGGCCTCGAGGCTCCCGGTCTCGCAGGTGCACCCCGTGAGGGTGGCCCCGTTGCGCGTTGCGTACTCGGCGGCCACCGCGCCCGGATCCCGGCCCGACGGGATGGCCAGCTCCTGGGCGGCCGCCAGGGCGGCGGCGTCGGCGGCGGCCTGGGCCCGCGCCGCCGCCGCCAGCACCCGGGCGAGGTCGGCTGCACCGACGGCGAGGCTCAGGGTCAGGGCCGCGACGGCCGCCACCACCACGGACACCGATCCCGCCTGACCCGCGCGCCGCTCCCCCGGCGTCACGAGAACTCCTGGCGGGCGGTGGCCTGAGCCGCCAGGTCCACGGAGGCCGGGAGCAGCCACGAGAGGAAGGGCACACGCACCGGCGCCCGGTACCGGACGGCGACCGTGACCGGGCCCCCGCGGGCGCCGGGCCGCGCCACATGGTCCGCCACCCGACCCTGGCGCGTGCCTATCTCGCCTGCGAGTTGCAGCCCCGACTGTTCGTACTCGACGCGCTGCCCGATGGTCGTTTCCGTGACGTGGGCGAGCATGCGCTGCTGC
>CAYVCH010000122.1:0-7144 GCA_964449755.1 uncultured Actinomycetes bacterium | reverse complement strand
CCCGCCAGGGCGGCGAGGGTGGCGAAGGCCTCCCGCCCCCCCGTCTCCGGCAGGAACAGGGCCTCGTAGCCGGTCTCCTCGGCCGTGGCCACGACCTCCACCAGGTCGTGCCAGGGCAGCGGGTCCCGGATGGCGAGCCCCAGTCGGCGTCGGCCGGTGGCCATGGCGCCACCATGGTCCCACGTCGTGGCGGCCACCCGCCGGGTCCGGCGCGAGGGGGTCCGTCCCGCGCGGTTGCAACCCTCGTACATACCAGGGGGGAAGATGGCCCCGGCCGGTGGCCGGGGACGAGGGAGAGGGGGTGCTCGCATGCGGCGAAGGCTCATGAGCTGGCGGCTCCTCGGGCTCGGCGCGGGGCTCGCCCTGGCGGCGGCGGCCTGCGCCCGGCCGGCCGCGCAACCCACGCCGACGGAGACCCCGACGGGTCCGGTCACGATCATCCACGGGACGACGGACTCCATCGTGTCCCTGGACCCGGCGGGCTCCTACGACCTGGGCTCCTGGCAGATCATCATCCAGGTGATGGACGGGCTCCTGGAGGTCCCGCCCCAGGGGACGGGGCCGGAGCCGGCCCTGGCCGAGTCCTGCGCCTTCGAGGACCCGCAGACCTACACCTGCCAGCTGCGCCAGGGGGTGTCCTTCCACGATGGTTCGGAGTTCACCGCCGAGGACGTGCTGGCCTCCATCCGTCGGAACATCGAGATCAACGACCCCAACGGGGCGTGCAGCCTCCTGGCCGCCCTGGCCGACTGCGGCGAGTGGAACCCGGACGCCATCACGACGCCCGACGACTTCACCGTCACGTTCCACCTGCGCCAGCCCGACGCCACGTTCCCGTTCATCCTGGCCACCCCGGCGGCCTTCGTGGCTCCCGCGGAGTACCCGGGTGACGCGCTCCAGCCCGACGCCCAGATGATCGGGACCGGACGCTACCGCCTGGCCGAGTACCGGCCCGGGGAGCAGGTCGTCCTCGAGGCCAACCCCGACTTCTGGGGCGAGCCGCCCGCCAACGACCGGGTGATCGTGCAGTACTTCGACCGGTCCTCCGCGCTGAAGCTGGCCCTGGAGCAGGGGGAGGTGGACCTGGCCTGGCGGACCCTGACGCCGACCGAGACGGAGGACCTGCGCACGGCCGAGGGGGTCCAGGTGCTCGAGGGCCCCGGCGCCGAGATCCGCTACCTCGTGTTCAACCTGAAGCTCGAGCCCGGGGACGAGCAGGCCGTGCGCCAGGCGGTCGCCATGACCATCGACCGCCAGGCCATCGCGGACACGGTCTACGAGGGCACCGTGAAGCCCCTGTACTCGATGGTCCCGGAGGGGCTCACGGGCCACATCGACGCCTTCGCCGAGACCTACGGGGAGGCGCCCGACCCGGCCGGGGCGGCCCAGGTGCTCGAGGAGGCCGGCATCGAGACCCCCGTGCCCATCGAGATCTGGTGGACGCCGACCCACTACGGGGACGCCTCCGCCGACGAGTACGCGGAGATCGAGCGGTCCCTGGAGGAGAGCGGCCTGTTCGACGTGACCCTCAAGTCCACCGAGTGGGACCAGTACGTGGAGGCGGCCCTCACCGACCAGTACCCGGCCTACCAGCTCGGGTGGTTCCCGGACTTCGTGGACGCCGACAACTACCTGGCGCCCTTCTACGGGACCACGACGGGCTTCCTGAACAACGGCTACAGCAACAAGCGCGTGGACAAGCTCATCGCCGACGAGCGAGCGTCCACGGACCCGGCCGCACGGGTCGGGATGTTCGAAGAGATCCAGCGGATCGTGGCCGAGGAGGTCCCCATCGTCCCCGTGTGGCAGGGGGCCTTCGTGGTGGCCGTCCGGGAGGGCGTGACCGGGGTGGAGCAGACCCTGGATCCCTCCTTCCAGCTGCGGTACTGGGTCATCGGCAAGGCATGAGGTCGGGCCGGGGCGCGGCGGTCCCCCCGCGCCCCCGCCGCCCGCCGTAGAGTGACCGTCGATGGCACGGCCAACGACGTCCCTCCGCGCCTACCTGCTCACGCGGCTGGCCCTGGCCGTCCCCATGCTCCTCATCCTGCTCACCTTCGTCTTCGTCCTCATGCGGGTCGCGCCGGGGGACCCCATCAGCGCGGCCCTAGGGGGCCGCCTCACCCAGGACGAGCTGGCCCGGCGACGCCACGCGGCGGGCTTCGACCGTCCCCTGGTCGTGCAGTACGTGGACTACCTGGGCGACGTGGCCCGCTTCGACTTCGGGACGACCATCGTGGACAACCGGCCCCTGACCTCCGTCATCGTCCAGAACGGGGCCGCCACCCTGGAGCTCACGATCTTCGCCATGGGCGTGGCCCTCGTGGTGGGGGTCGGCGTGGGGCTGGTGGCCGGGCGCTTCCGCGACACCCCGGCCGACGTGGCGGGCCGGCTCTTCGGCATCGTCGTGTACGCCGCTCCCGTGTTCTTCCTCGGTTTCCTCGCCCAGCTCGTCTTCGGGAAGTGGCTGGGGCTCCTGCCAACCTCCGGGCGCGCCAGCCCGGTGGTCACGTACGAGCTGGACACCCCCACCAACCTCTTCGTCCTGGACAGCCTCGTCACCCGCAACTGGACGGCCCTGGTGGACGTGCTGCGGCACCTGGTCATGCCCGCCACCACCCTGGGGCTCGTCATCGGCGGCGTGTTCATCCGCCTGGTCCGGGTGAACGTCCTCCAGACGTTGAAGGGCGACTACGTGGAGGCAGCCCGGGCCCGGGGGCTCCGGGAGCGGACCGTGGTCTTCCGCCACGCCTTCAAGAACGCCCTGGTCCCGGTCATCACCGTCGTGGGGCTCGAGTTCGCCCTGCTCCTGTCGGGGGCCGTCCTCACCGAGCAGACCTTCAACTGGCCGGGCCTGGGGTCCGAGCTCATCCGCTACCTCAACAACCGCGACTACATCGCCGTGCAGGGCATCATCACCTTCACCGGCCTGGTGGTGGTGGTGGTGAGCCTCCTCATCGACATCGTGACTGCCTGGGTGGACCCCAGGGTGAGGTACTGATGACCGAGCCCTCCGCCGCCCCGCCCCCTCCCGACGCGGGGGTCGCCGCCCCTGCCCTTCGGGCCGTCCTCCCTCGCCGGGCAGGCGCCCTCCGCCGCATCTTCCGGCCCTTGGGTGAGGCCCGGGGGCTCCCCCGCTCCATCGTGTGGGCGGGCGCCCTCATCACGGCCCTCTTCGTCTTCCTGGCGGTGGCCGCCCCGGCGGTCGCCCCCTACCGCTTCGACCAGTACCGGACCGCCGGCGGCGCGAGGTTCGCGAAGCAGGCGCCTCCCTCGGCCGAGCACCCCTTCGGCACCAACGTGATGTCCACCGACGTCATGTCCCGGGTCGTCTACGGGTCCCGCACGGCCCTGGAGGTCGTCGTGCTGGCCCTGGCCTTCTCCCTGGCGGTGGGCCTGCCGCTGGGGCTCCTCTCCGGCTACTTCCGGGGCAAGCTCGACCGGCTCCTGGTGCTCGTCATGGACTCCCTCATCGCCTTCCCCTACCTCCTCATCGCCATCGTCATCGCCTTCTTGCTGTCCGAGGCCATCGGGCGGGGGATCGTCACGGCGGCCCTGGCCATCTCCATCGTCTACACGCCCTACTACTTCCGGGTGGTGCGCAACCACGTCATCAGCGTCCGTGAGGAGCCCTACGTGGAGGCCGCCCGGGCCCTGGGGGCCCGGCCCCGGACGGTGATCGCCCGTTACGTGCTGTCCAGCGTGATCCAGAACGTCCCGGTCATCGCCACCCTGAACGCCGCCGACGCCATCCTCACCCTGGCCGCCCTGGGCTTCCTGGGCTACGGGATCCAGCCGACAGAGGCGGCCGAGTGGGGCTACGACATCCAGCGGGCCATCGCCGACGCGGGGGCGGGGATCTGGTGGACCGGCCTGTACCCGGGCCTGGCCATCGTGCTGCTCGTCACCGGCCTCACGCTGCTCGGCGAGGGCCTGAACGACGTGCTCAACCCGGTCATCCGCCGGCGGCCCATCCGGCCCGTGAAGCTGCCCCCCCTCGAGGAGGGACCCGGGGGCGAGGCGTGAGGGAGCCCCTGCTGTCGCTGCGGCGCCTCCGGGTCTGGTACGGGACCGACCGGGGGCCCGTGCGGGCGGTGGACGACGTCTCCCTCGACATCCACGCCGGAGAGACCCTGGGCCTGGTGGGCGAGTCGGGCTGCGGCAAGTCCACCCTCGGCCGGGGGATCATGGGACTCCTGCCCGAGGGGACCGCCGTCGACGGGGAGGTCCGTTACCAAGGCCAGGACCTCCTCCGCCTCCCGCCCCGGCGCCTGCGGGAGATCCGCGGAACCGAGATCGGGATGATCTTCCAGGAGCCCATGACCCGGCTGGACCCCCTCATGCGGGTCGAGGACCACTTCCGGGAGACCCTGCGGACCCACGAGCCGGGCATCTCCGAGCGGGAGGTCCGCCGCCGCTCCCTCGCGGCCCTGGGCGGGATGGGCATCCCCCCGACCCGCTTCCGCCAGTACCCGCACGAGTTCTCGGGGGGCATGCGGCAGCGGATCATGATCGCCCTGGCCCTGGTCCTCCGGCCGAAGCTCCTCATCTGCGACGAGCCCACCACGGCCCTGGACGTCCTCGTCGAGGCCCAGATCCTGTCCATCCTGGCCGACCTCAAGCGGAACTTCGACACGGCCCTCCTGCTTATCACCCACAACCTGGGGATCGTGGCCGAGTCGGCCGACCGGGTGGCCGTCATGTACGCGGGCAAGCTGGTGGAGGAGGGCGACACGCGCTCGGTGTTCCGGGAGCCCGCCCACCCCTACACCCGGGAGCTGCTGCGCTCCGTCATCTCCCTCTCCACCACCGGGCTCCGCTACATCCCGGGGGCGCCGCCGGACCTCACCGACCCGCCCCCCGGCTGCCACTTCCACCCCCGCTGTCCCGACGCCATGCGGGTCTGCGCCCTGCGCGACCCCCTCCTCCAGCGCCTGTCCACGGGGCGGCGGGTGGCCTGCTGGCTCCACGGCCCCGCCTCGGAGGTCCCCGAGGGGGGCCACCGGCCCCTGGAGCGACGAGAGTTCGCCCGTGCCGAGGAGGCCTGACAAGACCGCCGGGGTCCTCCCCACCTCGCCGGCCGCGGCAGGGGCGGGCCGGGAGCGCGAGGTCCTCCTCGAGGTCCGCGACCTCCGGACCTACTTCCCGCTGCGGGGGACCTTCCTCGACCGGATCCTGGGCCGGGAGGTGGGGTCGGTGAAGGCGGTGGACGGCGTCTCCTTCGAGCTGCGCCGGGGCGAGGTGCTGGGCCTGGTGGGCGAGTCGGGCAGCGGCAAGACGACCCTGGCCCGCACCATCCTTCGTCTCGTCGAGCCGACCTCCGGCAGCATCAGGCTCGACGGGCGGGAGATCACCTTCCTCCCCGAGCGGGAGTTCCGCCCCCTCCGCCGTCGGATGCAGATGGTCTTCCAGGACCCCCACGCCTCCCTGAACCCGGCCATGGACCTGCTCACCGCGGTGGGGCACCCCCTGCGCATCCACGGTCTCGCCGGCGACCCCCGGGCGGTGCGGGAGGCCGTCGCCGCCGCCCTCGAGCGGGTGGGGCTCGTCCCGGTGGAGCAGTTCATGCGCAAGCTCCCCGGCGACCTCTCGGGGGGGCAGAAGCAGCGGGCCGTCCTGGCCCGGGCCATCATCCTCGGCCCCGACCTGCTCATCGCCGACGAGCCCGTCTCCATGCTCGACATGAGCGTGCGGGCGAAGATCCTCGAGCTGATGCTCGAGCTGAAGGAGGAGCTGGACCTCACCTACCTGTACATCACCCACGACCTGGCCACGGCCAAGTTCTTCTGCGACCGCATCGCCATCATGTACCTGGGACGCATCGTGGAGATGGGCCCGACGCGGGCCATCTTCGAGGAGCCCCGGCACCCCTACACCACCGCGCTCCTCCGGGCCGTCCCCGACCCCGACCCCACCCGCACCGTCCCCCGCGACCTGCCGCGCGGGGAGGTCCCCGACGCCGTGCATCCCCCCCTGGGCTGCGCCTTCCACCCCCGCTGCCCGCGGGCCTTCGAGGTCTGTGGCTGGGAGGCCAGGGACCTGCGGGACCTCGTCGAGGCCCGCTGGGCGCGCATGGCCGAAGCGGACTACGAGCGGGAGCGCGGCCTCGTAGGGAGCCTGGAGCCCCTGGACCGCCCGGCCACGGTGGCCGAGGTGCCCGCCGCTCGGGGCCGCCGTGGGCGAGACGTGGTGGGGCTCCTCGAGCGCCTGCGCGCCCACGACCCCGGGGAGCCGCTGTGGCGGGGAGTGCGGGAGGTCCGCGCCGAGGCCCACCGGGCGGTGGTCGAGTTCCGCGAGCCCCTGGAGCCCCGTCTTCTCACCCTGGGCCCGGCGGCGGTGGCCTGCCACCTCTACGACGAGCAGGCCCTGGACCTGGCTAGGAGCGGCGGCGGCGCCAGCCCCCAATCCAGATGAAGGGAAGGAACAGCACGATGCCGCCGACGAGCTTCGGGGCCACGACGAGGCCGAGGACCAGAAAGGCTGCCCCGGCGGCCAGCCACACCCAGGGGTTGCCCCACCAGGGCCGCTCGGCGGGGAACGCGTCAGGTTCCTCCACGGGAGGGCGGTCCCGTCGGTCCGCGTACCAGGGCTCCGTCGCCGCTCGCCGGGCCATGGCCTCCGCCTGACGGGTCATGAGGGCGAAGGCCCCCAGGGCCACCACGAGGAAGCCCAGGAAGGGGACGAGGATCAGGAGCAGGGTCCCGGTGTCCACCCTTCCAGGGTAGCGCCGGCGGCCGCCCTGCTGCACCATGCCTGCCGTGGGGGGCGCCCGGCGGGGAACGGGCGAGGGCGAGACCTCCGGGCCCGCCTCCTCGGGGACGCCCCGGCCTCGGGGGACCCCTCGCCCCTCTGGGGCCGGGGGCGGGCGGACCATACGCGCCGGCCGGGGCGTCCGGCCTCATCCCGGCTCGTCCGCTCCCGCGGCCACCGTTGGCGGGCCTGCGAGGGGCACGCTTTCCTCAGGGGAAGGAGGAAGACCTCCCCAGGCGAGAGCTGGATCGGGCCGAGGTGGAGGCGTTCCCGGCCGGGCGGGCTCATACGAGCCTGTGGTGAGAATCCCGGTGGTTCGCCTCAGGCGGCCTCCAGGGGTTGGAGGGTGACCCGGTGGCCCAGGGCCTCGAGCTGGCGCACCAGCCTCCTGGTCCGG
>CAYVCH010000121.1:0-7183 GCA_964449755.1 uncultured Actinomycetes bacterium | reverse complement strand
CGCCGCTCCCGCCAGGATCCCGCCCACCAGCAGCCGCCCGTCGATGAAGGCCACCGCCAGCGCGCACCCCGAGATGAGGGCGCTCCAGACGTACATCAGCAGCACCGCCCGGCGGTGGCTGTGCCCGATGTCCAGGAGGCGGTGGTGGATGTGCTCCTTGTCGGCCCGGGTGATGGCCGTCCCCCGCCGCACCCTCCGGAGGATGGCGAGGACCACGTCGAGGAGGGGGATCGCGAGGACGAGGAGGGGAACGAAGATGGGGACCGCAATGACGGCCAGGTCCCCCCCGGTGGGCGGGTACGGGTTCCGGCCGACCCCCGAGATGGTGGCCACGGCCATGAGCAGCCCGAGCAGCATGGCCCCGGAGTCGCCCATGAAGATCCGGGCCGGGTGGAAGTTCCACGGCAGGAAGCCCAGGGCCACCCCGCCGGCGACGGCCGACACCAGGGTCGCCGCGGAGGCCCCGCCGAAGGCGCCGGGCGAGCGCTGCATGTAGGCGAAGAAGGCGGCGGCGGCGATGGCGACCATGCCGGCGGCCAGACCGTCCAGCCCGTCGATGAGGTTCACGGCGTTCACCATGGCCACCGCCCAGAGCACCGTGAGGGCGACCGCCACGTCGGGGGAGAGGGAGAGGACCCCCGCTCCGGGGAACACGAAGTACAGGAGCTGCACCCCGGCCAGGACCATGAGCCCCGCCGCCAGGACCTGCCCCGCGAGCTTGGCCAGGGGCGACAGGCCCCGGCAGTCGTCCACGACGCCCACCACCACGACCACGGCGGCCGCGACGAGGGCGGCCATCGGCTCGGAACTGACCCGGTTCAGGTCGGCCAGGCCGGGAAGCAGGCGCGACGTCCCCAGGCCGGCCACGACGCCCAGGAACATGGCCAGGCCCCCCAGGGTCGGGGTGGCCCGGGGGTGCACCTTCCGGTCGGAGGGATGGTCGACGGCGCCGATGCGGAGGGCGAGGCGCCGGACGAGGGGCGTGGTCGCGAAGGCCACGCCCGCGCTCACGCCGAACACCACCAGGTAGGGGATCACCCTCCTCCCCCAGGAGGGGCCGGCCCCCCATCCGGGAGCCCCGCCGCCCCAGTGTGCGCGGCCCGCCGGCCCCGGCGCAACCTCACCCGCCGTCGGGGTACACGGGGAACCGCTCCATGAGGGCCCGGACCCGGGCCCGGGCCCCCGCCCGCACCCGGTCGTCGTCGGGCGCCCGGAGCACCTCCCCGATGATGGACGCGATCTCCTTCGCCTCCGGCTCGTCCATCCCCAGGGTGGCCGGGCCCGGCGTGCCCAGCCGGACGCCGGACGGAGCCGCCGGGGGGTTGGGGTCGAAGGGGATCTGGTTCTTGTTGAGGGCGATGCCCACGTCGTCCAGGACGCGCTCCGCCCGCCGCCCATCGAGGCCCAGCGGCTGGAGATCGGCGAGGACGATGTGGGAGTCGGTCCCCCCCGACACGATCCGCAGCCCCTCCTCGGCGAGGGCCCCGGCCAGGGCCCGGGCCATCCGCACGGTGCGGGCCGCGTAGTCGCGGAACTCCGGCGTCATGGCCTCCCTCAGGGCCACCGCCTTGGCTGCCACCACGTGCTCCAGCGGGCCTCCCTGCATCATGGGGAAGACGGCCCGGTCCACCGCCTCGGCGTGCTCCTCCCGGCAGAGGATGATGGCCCCCCGCGGCCCCCGGAGGGTCTTGTGGGTGGTGAAGGTGACGACGTCGGCGTGGGGGACGGGGTTCGGGTACGCCCCCCCCGCGGACAGGCCGATGAAGTGGGACGCGTCCACCCAGAAGATGGCGCCCACCTCGTCGGCGATGGCCCGGAAGGCGCCGAAGTCGATGGCTCGCGGGTAGGCGGTGAACCCGGCCAGCAGGACCCGGGGGCGGTGGCGGCGGGCCAGGTCGCGGACGCGGTCCATGTCGAGCTGCTCCGTGGCCCGGTCCACCTCGTAGCCCACGAAGTTGAACCACATCCCCGAGACGTTCACCGGCGAGCCGTGGGTGAGGTGGCCCCCGTGGGCCAGGACCAAGCCCAGGACCTTCTCCCGGGTGGAGCGGGGCGTGAGGAAGGCGCCGAAGACGGCCAGGTTGGCCTGGGCGCCGGCGTGGGGCTGGACGTTGGCGTGTTCGGCGCCGAACAGGGCCTTGGCCCGCTCGATGGCGAGCTGCTCGACCACGTCCGCCCACTGGCAGCCGCCGTAGTAGCGGCGGCCCGGGTAGCCCTCGGCGTACTTGTTGTTCATGCTCGAGCCGAGGGCGGCCAGCACCGCCGGGCTCGCGTAGTTCTCCGAGGCGATCAGCCGCAGCGTGCTGCGCTCCCGCTCCAGCTCGGCGGCGAGCGCGCCCGCGACCTCGGGGTCGACCCGCTTCAGCGACGTCCAGTCGGCGACGTAGTCCCTCATGGTCGCCCCGGGGCGGGGCCCGTCACAGCTCCCCCCGCTCGATGGCCGCGATCTGCTCCAGGCGGCGGGCGTGCCGGCCCCCCTCGAAGGGCGTCGTGAGCCAGGTCCGGGTGATCTCCCTCGCCAGCTCGGGGGCGACGATACGGGCCCCGATGGCGAGGACGTTCGCGTCGTTGTGCTCCCGGGCCATCCTCGCCGTGTACAGCTCGTTGCAGAGGGCGGCCCGGATCCCGCGCACCTTGTTGGCAGCGATCTGCTCCCCCTGCCCCGAGCCCCCCAGGACGATGCCCCGGTCGGCTCGTCCGTCGGCCACGGCCCGGGCGACCCGCACGCAGAAGATGGGGTAGTCCACGGGCTCGGGCGAGTCGTTGCCCATGTCGAGGACCTCGTGGCCCTCCTCCCGGAGGAAGCGCTTCAGCTCCTCCTTCAGGTGGAAGCCGGCGTGGTCGGAGCCGATGGCGATCCGCATCTTCAGCCCTCCGGACCGACCCGGGGGGAGGCCACCACGCCCACGAGGCCGGCCGCCAGGCGCTCGCACCACCCCTGCAACTCCCAGGCCACCGCCCGATGCGCCTCGTAGGAGAGGCCGACAGGGTCAGGCACGTCGGTGTCGGGCGGGGTGGGCACCGACCCCCGGAGGGCGGCGGCGGCCGCCACCCGAGCCACCGGGTCCCTCGGGACCGGGGCCGGCAGGCCCTCCAGGAGCAGCACGAGCTCCTTCAGGGTGAAGGTCCGCGGCGCCGCCTCCGGGACCCGGCGGCGCAGGACCTCGCGCTGTGCCACCGTCATGGCCATCACGGCGTCGGCCTCGAGGGCCTCCTCCGCACGGAAGGCCCGGGTGCGGTGGCCGGAGATCTCGACGCCGAGCTCGGCCGCCGCCCGCACCGCGTCGGGGTTCGCCACCCCCCCGTCGCGGGCCGAGATCCCGGCCGAGCTCACCCGGGCGGACTCCTGCCCCGCCCGGCGCAGCGCCTCCCGGAGGAAGCCCTCGGCCATGGGCGAACGGCAGGTGTTCCCCGTGCAGACCAGGAGGAGGTGGGCCATGCCGCTCGGCGGCGAGTCTAGCATCCGCTCCCCGGCGGACCCTCCCGCAGCACCTCCTCGAGGGCCCCGGCCCCCACGGCACCGGCCCGGAGCACCCGGGGCTCCCCGTGGGCCAGGTCCACCACCGTGGAGGGGGGGCCCGCCAGGGGCTCCTCCTGGCAGAGGTACACGTCCACCAGGTCCCCGAAGAGGGCCACGAGCTCGCCGCAGGTGGGGGGCGTGGGCTCCCCGGAGCGGTTCGCGCTCGTGACGGCCAGCGGCCCGGTGCGGGCCAGGACGGCCAGGGCGAGGAGGTGCCGGGGGACGCGGACGCCGACGGTCTCCCCCGCGGCCCCCAGATCCCAGGCCAGGCTGCCCTCGGTCCTGGGGAGCACCAGCGTGACGGCCCCCGGCCAGAAGGCCCGGGCCAGCCGGTCGGCCCGGTCGTCGAAGCGGGCCACCCGCCGGGCGGCCTCCAGGTCGGGGACGAGGACCGGCAACGACAGGTCGCGGGGGCGCCCCTTGGCCTCGAACAGGCGGGCAGTGGCCTCGGGCAGGTCCGGCCGGGTCCCGATGCCGTACACCGTGTCCGTGGGGATGACGATGAGGCGCCCGGCCAGCGCCGCGGCCGCCGCCTCGACCACCGCCGCCGGCGTGTCGGCCCCCGCCCGGCCCGGGCTCACGGCCGGCGGCCCAGCACCACCCGGTCGCGCCCCGCCAGGTCCGGGAGGACCCGGACGTCCATGAAGGAGGACCGGAGGACGTCGGCGACCTGCTCGCCCTGGGCCGCCCCGATCTCCACGGCGAGGATCCCGCCGTCCCCCAGCCACCGCAGGGCCTGCTCGGCCAGGCGCTCGTAGACCTCGACGCCGCCCCGGAGGGCCAGCTCGGGCTCGGCCAGGACCTCGACGGGCAGGCCCGCGAACTCCTCGGGCGTCACGTAGGGCGGGTTGCTGACGACGAGGTCCACCCAGCCCCGCAGCTCCCCGGGCAAGGGCTCGAGCAGGTCGCCCAGGAGCACGCGCACGTCGAGGCCCAGGCGGGCAGCGTTCCGCCGGGCCAGCTCGACGGCCTCCGGCGACAGGTCGGTGGCCAGGACCTCCGCGTCGGGCCGCTCGTCCTTCACGGCGAGGGCGACGGCGCCGGTCCCGGTGCCCACGTCCACCACCACCGGCGCCTCCACCCTCGCCACCGCCTCCAGGGCCACCCCCACCAGCACCTCCGTCTCGGGCCTGGGGATGAACACCCCGGGGCGGACCTCCAGGGTGATGCGGCGGAAGGCCTGCTCGCCGGTGAGGTACTGGAGCGGGGTCCCCCGGCACCGCTGGCAGAGGGCCCGGCCGAACATCCTGGCCTCGGCGGGGGAGAGCCCGTCGCGGCGCGCGTAGAGGGCGGCCCGGGTGGTCCCGAGGATGCCGGCGAGGAGGACCTCGGCCGTGGCCCGGGGGCTCTCCACCCCGTGCCGCTCGAGGTACCGGGTGGCCTGGCGGATCACGTCGGCGGGGGTCACGACGACATTCTGCCTCGCCACGCCGCCCGCCGCGACCCCGCCTCCCGGGCAATGGGTGTCCGGCCAGCCCCCCGTTCCGTCGCCGCCCAGCGGCCGCCTGAAAGGGCTCCATGCGACAGCCTCCTACGTGGAGAACATGTCCTCGCAGGTCACCGCGGGGTCGGCGCCTCCCCGGACCTCCTCGCGTGCGCAGACCGCGAAGCGGAGGTCGGCCCGCACCCTGGGCAGCGCCGTGGACCTCCGGGCCAGCTCCCGAACCAGAGCGGGACCGTCCACCCTCCGCGCCCACTTCGCCTCGCCGAGCAGGGTCGCCTCTCGCCGCGCGCCGGCCAGGACGACGGCGTCGATCTCCACGGGTTCATGGCGGCGGTCCAGAACGGCCCGATCGCGACCACCTCCGGGCCCAGCTCCCCCGCCTCGGCCAGCCGCCGGAGGTGCGAGCGGAACGCCTCCTCGAAGCGGGGCCCCATGTGCCGGTCGAGGTCGCCGGGGAGGACCGGGAGGATCCCCGCCCCCAGGCCCCGCTCGATCTCCGCCACGTGGGGCCCGAGGATCCCCAGCCAGAAGGCGACGAAGTTGTCCGCGATCCGGTAGACCCGCCGGCGGGTGCGCCGAGGATCCTCCGTCACCGGGACCAGGCGTTCGACCAGGCGGAGCTCGGTGAGGCGTTCGAGCGTCCGGGCGGGGTCGGCCCCCACGGCGTCCTCGATCTCGTGGTGCTTGGTGCGGCCGGTGGCGATGGCGTGGAGGACCTGCCGCGCGAGGTCCCCTGCCTCCCCCTCGGTGGAGAGGACGAGCTGGCCCTCGGTGAGGAGGGGGGCGCCGGGCTCGCACGCGAGCCGCTCGAGGTTCCGCCGAACGCTCGCGCCCTGGTCCCACCACCGAAGGTAGAGGGGCATGCCCCCCACGATGCCCCAGACCACCGCCCGATCCACGGGCCGGAGCCTGGGGAGCATGGCCGCGGCCTCGTGCGGGCGGAACGGGTGGACGAGGAGCGAGAGGTCGATCCGCCCGTAGAGCGGGGCGCGCTCCTCCCTGACGGCCTGCATGGTGCGGACGGCCGAGCCGCACAGGAGCAGCCGCAGGTTGGACCGAGCCGCGAGCCGGTCCCAGGCGGCCCGGATCACGCCGGGGAGCCCAGGGGCGACGGCGGCGAGCTCGGGGAACTCGTCGAGCACCCGGAGCAGCGGCTCGGGCCTGGAGGCCCTGGCCAGCGTCTCGAGGGCGTCGTCCCAGTCGCGGAAGGGGTTCAGGGACAGGCCGCGGTCGGGGACCGCGCCGACGGCCGCCCTCGAGAGGATCCGGAGCTCGTCCGCGGGGGGCGACGGGCTCCCGTGTGGAAGACCGTCCGCCGGCCGGCGGCGAACCGCTGGATCAGGGCCGTCTTCCCGACCCGGCGCCGCCCCCAGATCAGCGCGAGGCGAGGGCCCCTGGACGTCCACCACCGCTCCAGGGCCTCGAGCTCGCGTCCGCGGTTCACGAAGTCCACGGGTCCGCGGAGCATGGTACCGAAGGATCGGTGACGATCGATGTCACCGACATCTTCTGTCACCGTCATGCTCTGTCACCGACATCGGCGCGGCGACACCATGTCGTGCATCACGGAGACGTCCGCGCCACCGGCGGGCCTCGCTCTTCCGCCTCGCCCCGACTCCGTCCGCGGCGCTCCCGAGTTGTCGGCGAACTATTAGCGATATATCTTCACACCTGAAGGGGCGGGCGGCCCCGTCGGAGGTGACGTTCGCGATGAAGGGGCACGGCGGTCACGGGTGGCACGGCAGGCACGGGCCGTTCCCGTTCGGTGGGCCCGGGTTCTGGCCCTGGAGGTTCCCCGGCCCCTGGGCCCGGGCGGCCCGGGGGGACGTCCGGGCGGCGATCCTGTTCCTCCTCCAGGAGCGGCCGATGCACGGCTACCAGATCATCCAGGAGCTGTCGGCCCGCAGCGGCGGGATGTGGCAGCCCAGCCCGGGCTCGGTCTACCCCACGCTCCAGCAGCTCGAGGACGAGGGCCTGGTCCGGGCCGAGGAGCGCGAGGGCCGGCGGGTGTTCGCCCTCACCGAGGAGGGCCGGGCCGAGGTGGCCCGCCGGAAGGACGAGGTGCGGCCCTGGGAGCTCCGGGTCGGCGCCGAGGTGGGCGCCGCGGTCGCCCGGATCCGGGAGGAGGGGTTCGCCCTGGCGGGCGCGGTGATGGAGGTGATCCGGGCCGGGGACCCCGAGCGCGCGGAGCGGGCGGCGCGGGTCCTGGCCCGGGCCCG
>CAYVCH010000120.1:0-7252 GCA_964449755.1 uncultured Actinomycetes bacterium | reverse complement strand
GGGCCGGCCGGCGAGGCGGAGGAGCTGCTTGGCCTCGCCCAGGCGGGAGGAGGTCCCCGCGGCCAGGACGACGCCGGAGATCACCCGGCGGGGGCCCGGCCGAAGAGGCGGCGGAGGAACCGGGCCGCGGCGCGGAACAGGGCCCACAGGCCGAGGCGCAGGCCGCCCACCGCCCGGGGTGCCGCTGCCGGGGCGGGGGCCTCCCCGGCGGCCGCCGGCGCCAGCTCCGCCGCCATGCTGGCCCGGAGGCACTCGGCGAACTGCTGGGTGAGCCTGGCCGACACGTCCGGGAGCATGCCCCGGGAGACCTGGGCCACGAAGCCCGACAGCGTGATGTCGGCCTGCATCTTGACCCGGGTGGCGCCGTCGCCGGGCTCCAGCCACGAGGTCACGTTGGCGCTGGCCGCCCCCTTGCCCCTCTGTTCCATGCCCTGCGCCTTCAGGACCACGCGGTGGGCCGCGTCGTCCCGCTCCTCCATGGTGACGGTGCCCGCGAAGGTGAGGGCCACGGGGCCGAACTTCACGTTCACCCGCCCCTTCCAGGTGCGGTCGTCCACGACCTCGGTGAGCTCCGCCCCGGGCATGCAGGGGGCCACCCGCTCGACGTCGAGGAGGTAGCTCCAGAGCCGGTCGACGGGCGCCTGGACCTCGAACTCGTTCTCGATCAGCATGGCCACCCTCCAGCCGTCGGCTCCCTCATGCCGGCTTCCGTCCCCCGGCCCTCACGCCCCGCGCCCCGTCCCCGCGGCCCCGGGCCGTTCGTGGATGGGGCCCGGCCGGTCCTTCAGGAAGCCCGCGGGCCGCCGGCGTTTCACCGCGACGATCTCGGCCACGATGGCCTGGGCGATCTCCTCGGGCCCCTCGCTGCCCAGGTCCAGGCCGGCGGGGCCGTGGATCCGCTCCAGGTCGTGGGCGGTCACCTCCACCCCCTCGTCGCGGAGCTCGGACAGGAGCCGCTCGGTGCGGGCCCGCGGACCGAGCATGCCGATGTAGGGGACGGGCGAGCCGAGGAGGGACCGGAGGTACTCCTTGTCCCGCAGGAAGTTGTGGGTCATGACCACGACGTAGGTCCGCCCGTCCAGGGGGGCGTCCTCCGTCACCTTCGCCGGCAGCTCCACGTGGACGAAGCCGTGGGCGCCGGGGAAGCGGTCGTGGGAGAGGAACTCCTTGCGGTCGTCCACCACCACCGCCCGCCAGCCGAGGAGGGCCGCCTGCTGGACCAGGGGGATGGCGTCGTGGCCGGCCCCGCAGACGAGGAGGCGCAGGGGGGGCTCCAGGACCTCCACGAAGGCCCGGGCCTCGCCCCGGCTGCCCGTGAGGGTTCGGACCTCGGAGCGTTCCGCGGCGAGCAGCTCGGCGGCGGCCCCGGCGGCGGCGAGGTCCAGGGCCGGGTCGCCCAGGGACCCCTCGGTCTCGCCCCCGGGCCGGACCAGCAGCCGGGCCCCCTGCTCGACGCCGGGCACCGAGGAGTCCAGGACCGTCACCACCGAGATCGGCCGCTCCTCCTCCAGGGCCGCCCGGAGGGCGCCGGCCACCTCGGCCGCCTTCCCGGCGGGCTCCACGAACACGTCGATGGCGCCGTTGCAGCCCAGGCCCCAGCCCCACACGGCCTCGTCGTCGGCGGTGAGGTCGAAGGAGACGATGCGGGGCTCGCCCTTCACCATGACCACCCTCGCCACGTCGGCCACGTCGCCCTCCAGGCAGCCCCCGCTGATGTTGCCCACCAGGTCCCCGTGCTCGGGCACGAGGAGGCGGGCGCCGGGCCGGCGGTACGTGCTGCCCCGCACGGCCACGATGGTGGCGAGGGCCATCCGCTCGCCCCTGGCCGAGAGGGACTCGATGGCCTCGAGGACGTCGGCGATCTCGCTCACGGCCGCTCGCTCCTCCCGCTGGCCTCAGCCGCCCACCGCCGCGTACCGTGACGGCTCCGCCTCGAACCGCTCGCGGCACCGGGCCGAGCAGAAATAGTACGTCCGCCGCCCGTGGACCGCCCGGTACCGGGCGGAGGCCACCTCCACCGTCATCCGGCAGACGGGGTCCACCTCCTCGTGGCGGGGTGGGGCGGCCGCGGGCACCCCTCCGGGCACGGCGCCGGCGGCCCGGTCCCGGACCAGCTCCGCCAGGATGGCGACGGCGATCTCCTCGTGGGCGACGGGGCCGAGGTCGAGGCCGGCGGGGCTCCGCACCCGGGCCAGGGCCTCCTCGGGCACCCCCCGGTCCCGGAGGTACCCGAGGACCCCCTCGGCCCGTCGGCGGGAGGCCACGAGGGCGACGTAGGGGGCCGGGGTCGCCAGGGCCCTCTGCAGGGCGTCCTCGTCGTAGTGGCCCTGGGTGGCCACCACCACGTAGGAGCGGTCGGTGACCCCGGCCTCCTCCAGGTCCAGCCGGGTGACCACCCGTCCCGCCCCCGGGTAGTCGGCGGGGTCGCCTCCGTCGTCCACCACCACGGTCTGCCACCCCAGGGCCGAGCCCATGGCCGCCAGGGCCGCCACCGCCGGAGAGCGACCGATCACGACCAGGTGGGGCGCGGGCAGCACGGGCTCCACGTACACCTCCAGGGCGCCCTCGCTCTGGCACGCGATGGGGACGGCGACCACCCCCTCCCGGCCCCGGGCGGCCAGCTCCTCGGGGGGCCCGAGGAACAGGAGCCGGGGCGTGCCCTCCTCCAGGGCCCGCAGGGCCTCCCGGACCACCGTGGGCTCGGCGCAGGCCCCGCCCATCCACCCCCGGACCCTCCCGTCGGAGGTGATGAGGGCCGTGGAGCCCTCCTTGCCCGAGGAGGGCGACCGCCGCCACACGACGGTGGCGAGGACGAAGCCCTCCCCCCGGCGGGCCAGCTCGGCGGCGCGGGCGAGGACGTCGGGCCCCACGCCCCCGCCTACCCGCCCCGGGCCCGCTGGATCGCCTCCCAGACCCGGGCCGAGGTGAGGGGCATGTCGATGCTGCGCACCCCCAGGTGCCAGAGGGCGTCCACCACCGCGTTGACGTAGGCTGCCGGCGAGCCCACCGTGGCCGCTTCCCCCACCCCCTTGGCCCCCAGGGGGTGGTGGGGGGAGGGCGTCACGGTCTCCAGCAGCTCGAACCGGGGCGTCTCCCAGGCCGTGGGCAGGAGGTAATCCAGGAAGTTGGACCCGATGCAGTTGCCGCTCTCGTCGAAGGTGATTTGCTCCATGGCGGCGATGCCGAAGCCCTCGCAGAGGCCGCCGTGGAGCTGGCCCTCGACGATCATGGGGTTGATCCGCACCCCGCAGTCGTCCACGGCCACCACCCGGTTCACCTTCCACTCGCCGGTCTCGGGGTCCACCTCCACGACGACGCAGTAGGTGCCGAAGGGGAAGGTCATGTTGGGTGGGTCGTAGTAGTGGACCCCCTCCAGGCCCGCCTCCTCCCCCTCGGGGAAGTTCGTGTAGGCGGCGAAGGCGACGTCCTGGATGGTGACGGCCTTCTCCGGGGCCCCCTTCACCGAGAACCGGCCCCGCTCGAAGGCCACGTCCTCCGGCGCCACCTCGAGGAGGTGGGCGGCGATGCGGGTGGCCTTCTCCCGGAGCTTCCGCGACACCATGGCGGCGGCAGCCCCCGCCACCGGGGTGCTCCGGCTGGCGTAGGTGCCGAGGCCGTAGGGGGTGTGGTCGGTGTCCCCGTGCTGGACCTCCACGTCCTCGGGGGGGATCCCCAGCTCCTCGGCGACGATCTGGGCGAAGGTGGTCTCGTGGCCCTGACCCTGGGTCTTGGACCCGATCTTCAGCACCGCCTTGCCCGTCGGGTGCACCCGCAGCTCGGCCGAGTCGAACATCTTGAGGCCCAGGATGTCGAACTCCCGGTGGTTGCCGGCCCCCAGGACCTCGGTGAAGCTGGACAGGCCGATGCCGATGAGCCGGCCCTGGCGGCGCAGCTCCTCCTGCTCGCGCCGCAGGTCCCGGTAGCCGACGGTGTCCAGGCACAGCTGCATGGCCCGGTGGTAGTCGCCGGAGTCGTAGACCCAGCCGGTGGCGCTCCGGTAGGGGAACTGCTCCTTGCGGATGAAGTTGTTCATCCGGAACTCGGCGGGGTCCACGCCGAGCTCGTAGGCGGCGGTCTGGATCAGCCGTTCGATCATGAAGGAGGCCTCGGTGACCCGGAAGGAGCACCGGTAGGCGACCCCTCCGGGGGCCTTGTTGGTGTAGTAGCCGTCGGCCTCCACGAAGGCCGCCGGGATGTCGTAGGACCCGGTGACGATGTGGAACAGCCCGATCCGGAACTTGGTGGGCTGGGCGTCGGAGAAGAAGGCCCCGTGGTCCCCGATGACCTTCACGTGGAGGGCCGTGATCTTGCCGTCCTTCACCGCGAGCCGCCCCGTCATGTGGAAGTCCCGGGCGTAGCCGGTGGAGATGAGGTTCTCGGTGCGGTCCTCGATCCACTTCACCGGCCGGCCGAGGAGCAGGGAGGCGGCGGTGGCGACGACGTAGCCCGGGTACACGGGGACCTTGTTGCCGAAGCCACCCCCGATGTCGGGGGAGACGATGCGGATCTTGTGCTCGGGGAGCCCGGCCACCAGGGCGAAGACCGTGCGGTGGGCGTGGGGGGCCTGGGAGGTCATGTACAGGGTGGCCTTCCCCGTCGCCGGGTTGACATCGGCCACGATCCCGCAGGTCTCCAGCGGCGAGGGGTGGGAGCGGGGGTAGTGGGTGGTGAGCTCCACCACCCGGTCGGCCTCGGCCATGGCCCGGTCCACGGCCTCCCGGTCGCCGGTCTCCCAGTGGAAGATGTGGTTGTCGGCCTGCCCCTCCTTCTCGTCCCGGACGAGGGGGGCCCCGGGCTCCATGGCCTTGAAGGGGTCGGTGACCGCCGGCAGGGGCTCGTAGTCCACCTCGATGAGCTCCAGGGCGTCCTTGGCCACGTAGCGGTCCTCGGCGATCACGGCCGCCACCTCCTGGCCCTGGAAGCGGACCTTGTCGGTGGCCAGGACCGCCTGGGTGTCCCCGGACAGGGTGGGCATCCAGGCCAGGTTGTGCTGGGCCATGAGCTCGCCGGTGACCACCGCCACGACCCCCGGCAGGGCCTGGGCCTTCGACACGTCGATGCCCTTGATGCGGGCGTGGGCGAAGGGGCTCCGCAGGATGGCCATGTGGAGCATCCCCGGGAGGCTGATGTCCTCCACGTAGGTGCCGCGGCCCCGGATGAACCGGTCGTCCTCGAAGCGCCTCACCCGGTGGCCGACCCCGCGGACCTCACGTGCCTCGACTGCCATGTCGCCTCCTCCCTCCTGGCCGGACCGGCGTCCCGGCCCTCACGCCGCCCCGGCCGGCTGCTGCTCGGCCATCCTGCGAGCGGCCCACTGGACGGCCTTCACGATGTTCATGTACCCGGTGCACCGGCAGATGTTCCCGGAGATGGCCCAGCGGATGTCCTCCTCGCTGGGGTTCGGGTTGCGGTCGAGGAGGGCCTTGGCCACGAGCATCATGCCCGGGGTGCAGAACCCGCACTGCAGGCCGTGCTCCTCCTTGAACCCCTCCTGCACGGGGTGGAGCTGGCCGTCGGTGGTGAGCCCCTCGACGGTCAGGACCTCCCGGCCGTCGGCCTGGACCGCGAACATCGTGCAGGACTTGATGGGGGTGCCGTCGAGCAGCACCGTGCACGCGCCGCAGCTCGTCGTGTCGCAGCCCACGTGGGTCCCGGTGAGCCCCAGGACCTCGCGGACGAAGTGCACGAGGAGCAGCCTGGGCTCGACGTCGGCGCTCCGCTCGACCCCGTTGACGGTGACGTTGATCTGCATCGCTTCCCTCCGGCTCTCCCGTGTCTCCCTTCGGCCGCCGCCGTCTCAGGCCGCCCGGGCCTGCTCGAGGGCCTGGGCCAGGCCCCGTCGGACGAAGACCTCCACGACGTGGCGCTTGTACTCGGCCGAGCCCCGCACGTCGGAGACGGGCTCGGCGGCGGCGGCGGCCAGGCGGCCGGCCTCGGCGAGGGCCTCCTCGCTCGGTTCGGCACCGGCCAGGAGGGCCTCGGCCTCGGCGGCCCTGAGGTTCCTCGGTCCCACGGCGGTGAGCCCGATGCCCGCCCGGGCCACGCGGCCGTCGTCCATGGCCAGGTGGACGGCCACGGCGACGGTGGCGAAGTCGCCCACCTTCCGCTCCAGCTTGAGGTAGGTGCCGCCCTGCCTCCCGGCGGGGGCGGGGACCCGGACCTCGGTGAGGACCTCGTCGGGCCGGATGGCCGTGGTGAAGGTGTCGACCAGGAAGTCCGACACCGGCAGCTCCCGCTCCCCGGAGGCGCTTCGCAGCACCACGCTCGCCCCCAGGGCGAGCATCACCGAGCCCAGGTCGCCGGCGGGGTCGTGGTGGACCAGGGACCCACCGATGGTCCCCAGGTTCCGCACCAGGGGGTCGGCGATCTTGGGAGCCGCCGCCGCGATGGTGGGATAGCGGGCGGCGATGAGGTCGGAGGCGGCGAGCTGGGCGTGGCGCGTGAGGGCCCCGATCCTGAGCGCGCCGCCCTCCTCGGCGATGGCGTCGAGGCCGGCGACGCGGTTGAGGTCGACCAGGTGCCCCGGGGTTGCCAGGCGGAGCTTCATCAGGGGGATGAGGCTCTGCCCGCCTGCCAGCACCTTGGCGTCCTCACCGTGGCGGGCGAGCAGGTCCAGGGCCTCCTCCAGGGAGCTCGGGCGGTGGTACTCGAACCTGGCCGGCAGCATGGCGACCTCCTGCGGTTAGGGGGGCGAGGCCCAGGCGGCACGGCCGCTGGAGGCAGCGAGTGCGAACCCACGGGCCCCGGCGGGTACGACCCCCGGCCTGGGACAAGCCCTCCGCGACACCGCCAGGGCTCCCTCCCCTCGAAGCCGTCGCTCGGGCACTTCTCGACGAAGCTGATAGGCCGATTATTAGGGCCCTGCCCGGAATCGGTCAAGTCGCGGCCCCCCCGGGGCCGGCCTTCGCCACCGGCTCCCGCCCGCCCGTATGATCCGGGCGTGCAGCAGGGGTTTGTCGGCGCGGCGGCCCTCGCCCGCCAGCTCGGGGTGAGCCCGGACACGGTGACCCGCTGGTGTCGGGAGGGCCGGATCCCGGCGGTGAAGCCCGGGAGGGACTGGCGGATCCCCTCCTCGGTGGTGGAGGACCTGCTGGCCGGCCGGCCCGCGGGGAGCTGGACCGCCAGCCTCCGGGAGGAGCTCTCCCGGCTCCGGCCACCCGCCCACGTCCTCGCCCTCGTCCCCGGCCGCGGGCATGACGCCCGGCGGTTCCTGGAGGTGCTGGGCCTGGCCGGGGTGAACCCCGTGGTCCTC
>CAYVCH010000119.1:0-7265 GCA_964449755.1 uncultured Actinomycetes bacterium | reverse complement strand
CCCAGCCCTCGGCCCCCTCGGGGGTGGCCACCTCGAAGGGGCTGGGGAACCTCGGATCACGGGCCTGCTCGGAAGACATTGCATCCCCCCTTCCCGACGTGACTCCCAACCGTCGCGCCAGGCGAGGCACCCCCTCCCCGCGCCGCCCGGCACAGGCCAAGGATTCGGGGAGGGCTGCCGATCCTCAAGGTGCGATCGGACCGGTGCGTTCGCACTTGGAGGGGGTCCCGCGGGGTGGGACGATGGCTCGTGTGACGGCCGAGGACCTCCGCCGGCGGGTCGGGGAGTTCCTGGCCCGGCGGAACGTCATGACCCTGGCCACGGCAGCCGGGGGGGACCTGTGGGCGGCGAGCGTCTTCTTCGCCGCCGACGGGCTGGACCTGCTGTTCTTCTCCAGCCCCCTGTCCCGCCACGGCCGGCACCTGGCCGTCCGCCCGTGGGCGGCGGCCACCGTGGAGGGGGAGTACGACGACTGGCGGGAGATCCAGGGGCTGCAGCTCGAGGGCCCCGTGGAGCGGCTGGCGGCGGGGGAGCTGCCCCGGGCCCTCGGCGTGTACGTGGCCAAGTTCCCCTGGGTCCAGGGGATGCTCCGCCAGGCCCTGGCCGCCACCGACGGGCCGGCCGGCGAGGTGACCGTCGAGGTCGATGTCGGCGGGACGCCGACGGAGGTCGGCTTCTACCGGCTGCGGCCCCGGCGGGTGGTGCTGGTGGACAACCGCCTCGGCTTCGGTCACCGGGAGGAGCTGGAGGTCACCGCGCCCCCCGGCGGCTGACGACCTCCGACCGCACACCGGGCCCCCGGCCGTCGCCCGCTCGCTCACCGGAGCTCGGCGAGGGCGTCGAAGAGGCGGTCCACGTCCTCCTCGGTGTTGAAGAAGTGGGGGGAGACCCGCAGGCCCTCGCCCCGGGCGTCGGTGCACACGTCCCGCCCCAGGAGGGCCCGGGAGAGCTGCCCGGCGTGGGGACCCACGGCCAGGTTCACCACCCCGCCCCGGGCGGAGCGGTTGCGGGGCGTGCGTACGGGCAGGCCGGCCTCGTCAGCCCGGGCGATGACGTAGTCGGCGAGCTCCGCCACCCGTTCCCGGATCCGGCCGGGCCCCACCTCGGCGATGATCTCCAGGCCGCCCTGGGCGATGAGGACCGCCGGCGCCGGCGGCGTGCCGTGCGCCAGGCGCCGGGCCGTCGGATGGTACTCCAGGCGCTCCAGGTCGAAGGCGAAGGGCTCCCCGGTTGCGAACCACCCGGTCAGGGCTGGCTCCAGGGACGGGAGCAGCCCCCGGCGGGCCTAGAGGAGGGCGAGGCCGGGACCCCCGCAGAGCCACTTCAGCACGCCCGTGGCGTACAGGTCGCAGCCCGGGACCGCCGGGAGATGGGGCCGAGGGAGGCGCTGATCAGGTACGCCTTGTCCCTGAGGACCGGGAACTTCTCCGGAAGCGGGAGAGGTCGTCGCCGGTCACGTCACCGCCACGCCGACCAGGCGGCCGATGCCGAAGGTGGCCAGGGCCGCCAGGCCCCCCACCGCGAGCTGGCGGAGGGCCGAGCGGGCGGGGCCGCGGCCGGTGAGCAGGCTGATGGCCGCCCCCACGGCGAGGAGGGCGGCGGCGGCCGCCCCCACGGCCCCCGCGAAGGCGGCGGGCCCGGAGGCCACGGCGTAGGGGATCACCGGGATGGCGGCCCCGAGGGCGAAGGCGGTGAAGCTGGAGACCGCCACCCGCCAGGGCGAGCCCAGCTCCTCGGGGTTCAGCCCCAGCTCCTCCCGGACCTTCGTGTCCAGGGCGTGGCGGGGGTCCCGCATGATGCGGCCGGCCAAGGCCTCGGCCTCCTCCCTGGGCAGGCCCTTGGCCCGGTAGATGAGGGCCAGCTCGTGGGCCTCCTCCTCGGGCATGGCCTGGATCTCCTCGGCCTCCAGGGCGATCTCCCGCTCGAACAGCTCGCGCTGGGAGCGGACGGAGATGTACTCGCCGGCCCCCATGGAGAAGGCTCCGGCCAGGAGGCCGGCCAGCCCGGCCAGGAAGACGAGACCGCCCTCGGCCCGGCCGCCGGCCATGCCCATGACCAGGGCCAGGTTCGACACGAGCCCGTCGTTCACCCCGAAGACGGCGGCCCGGAGGGCACCCGAGGCGTCCCCCCGGTGCCAGCGCTCTCCGCGGACGATGCCGCCCCGGACGGAGGTGGGGGAGAGGCTCGCCACCACCCGCGCGTGGATCCGCTCGTCCACCGCCATGGCGCGGCGGGCCTCGGGCAACCGGTCGTAGTGGCCGGCGTCGGCCACCTCGGCCCGCTCCAGGATGGGCAGGACCGCGGTCGTGCCGAGCCGGCGCGCCAGGAAGGAGAGCAGGCGCACCTTCAGGCCCGGCCGGTGGTCCTCGGCCCGGGGCTCGGGCTCGCCCAGCTCCACCAGCTTCCCTGCCCAGTGGCGGGCGTGGCGCTCCTCGGCGGCCGACAGCTCCCGGTAGATCTCCGCCAGCTCGCCCTGGCTGGCCTCGGCCATGGCCCGGTAGAGGGCGGCACCGTCCATCTCGGCGCGCCAGTACGCCCGGAAGCGGGCCGCGTTGCCCCTGGACGAATCGGGGGTCGTCCGCATCGGTCAAGGATACCGCCCGCTGGCGAGGCGGCCGGCCCCCCCATCTACAATGCGGGCCGTGGGCACCGACCGCATCGTCATCCACGGGGCCCGTGAGCACAACCTGAAGAACATCACGCTCGAGCTCCCCCGGGACAAGCTCATCGTGTTCACGGGCCTCTCGGGCTCCGGCAAGAGCTCGCTGGCCTTCGACACGATCTACGCGGAGGGCCAGCGGCGCTACGTGGAGTCCCTGTCGGCCTACGCCCGCCAGTTCCTGGGCCAGATGGACAAGCCCGACGTGGACTTCATCGAGGGCCTGTCCCCGGCCATCTCCATCGACCAGAAGTCGGGGACGAAGAACCCGCGGTCCACGGTGGGGACGATCACCGAGGTCTACGACTACCTGCGGGTGCTCTACGCGAGGATCGGGCACCCCCACTGCCCGCGGTGCGGCCGACCCATCGGCCGCCAGACCCCCGACCAGATCGTGGACCAGGTGCTCCAGCTCCCCGAGGGCACCCGGTTCCAGGTCCTGGCCCCCGTGGTCCGGGGCCGCAAGGGGGAGTACGAACGGCTCCTGGCCGACCTGGCCCGGCGGGGGTTCGTCCGGGCCCGCATCGACGGGGAGGTGCGGGACCTGTCCGAACCCATCCGCCTGGACCGGTACTACAAGCACACGATCGAGGTGGTGGTGGACCGCCTGGTGGCCAAGGCCGGCATCCGCCGCCGGGTGGCCGACAGCGTCGAGACCGCCCTCCAGCTCGCCGAGGGGATCGCCGCCATCGCCGTGCAGACCGACGGGCGGGAGGAGGTCCAGACCTTCTCCCAGAGCCTGGCCTGCACCCACTGCGGGGTCTCCTTCGAGGAGCTGCAGCCCCGGAACTTCTCCTTCAACTCGCCCTACGGGGCGTGCCGGACCTGTGACGGGCTCGGCACCCGCCTGGAGGTCGACCCCGAGCTGGTGGTGCCCGACCCCGACCGGTCCCTGGCGGAGGGGGCCATCGCCCCCTGGGCCGGCTCCCGCCTCGAGTACTGGGACCGGGTCCTGGAGGCCGTGGCCGAGGCCCACGGCTTCGACGTGCGCACCCCCTGGCGGAAGCTGCCGAAGCGGGCCCGGGACGTCATCCTCTACGGCTCCGACGAGGAGATCCACGTCACCTACCGGAACCGCTACGGCCGCCTCCGCTCCTACTGGACGACCTACGAGGGGGTGGTCCCCAACGTGGAGCGGCGCCACGCCGAGACCGACTCCGAGACCCAGCGAGAACGCCTCGAGCAGTTCATGCGGGAGGTCCCCTGCCGGGCCTGCGGGGGGGCGCGCCTCCGGCCGGAGAGCCTGGCCGTCACCGTCGGCGGGCTGTCCATCGCCCAGCTCACGGCCCTTTCCATCCGGGACTGCCTGCGGTTCTTCGACACCCTGGTCCTCTCCGATCGGGAGCGGATGATCGCGGAGCGCCTCCTCAAGGAGATCCGGGCCCGCCTGGGGTTCCTGGTGGACGTGGGCCTCGACTACCTCACCCTGGACCGGCCGTCGGGGACCCTGGCCGGGGGCGAGGCCCAGCGGATCCGCCTGGCCACCCAGATCGGCTCGGGCCTCGTGGGCGTCCTGTACATCCTGGACGAGCCATCCATCGGGCTCCACCAGCGGGACAACCGGCGGCTCATCGACACCCTCCTGCGCCTGCGGGACCTGGGCAACACCCTGATCGTCGTCGAGCACGACGAGGCCACCATCCACGCCGCCGACCACATCGTGGACATCGGCCCCGGGGCGGGGGCCCACGGCGGCGAGATCGTGTACTCGGGCGACCTGGCGGGGCTGCTGGCGTGCGACGGGTCCCTGACGGGGGCCTTCCTGGCGGGCCGCCGGAGCATCCCGATCCCGCAGGTCCGGCGGCGCCCGACGGGTCGCTGGCTCCGGGTGGAGGGGGCGAGGGAGCACAACCTGAAGGACATCACCGTGGAGATCCCCCTGGGACTGCTCGTGTGCGTGACGGGGGTGTCGGGCTCGGGCAAGTCCACCCTCATCCAGGAGGTGCTGCTGCGCGCCCTCATGCAGCGGCTCTACCGCTCCCGGGCCCTGCCCGGCCGGCACCGGCGCCTGGTGGGGTGGGAGCAGGTCGACAAGGTCATCGACATCGACCAGTCCCCCATCGGCCGGACCCCCCGGTCGAACCCGGCCACCTACACCGGCGTCTTCGACCACATCCGGCGGCTCTTCGCCCAGACCCCCGAGGCCCGGGTGCGGGGCTACCTACCGGGCCGGTTCTCCTTCAACGTCCGGGGCGGCCGCTGCGAGAGCTGCGCCGGCGACGGCCAGATCAAGATCGAGATGCACTTCCTGCCCGACGTCTACGTCACCTGCGAGGTCTGCAAGGGGCGACGCTACAACCGGGAGACCCTGGAGGTCCGCTACAAGCACCGCACCATCGCCGACGTCCTGGACATGAGCGTGGACGAGGCCCTGGAGTTCTTCCGCAACATCCCGGTCATCGCCCGGCACCTCCAGACCCTCGCGGACGTCGGCCTCGGCTACATCAAGCTCGGCCAGCCGGCACCCACGCTGTCGGGAGGCGAGGCCCAGCGGGTGAAGCTCGCCGCCGAGCTGCAGAAGCGGGCCACCGGGCGCACCTTCTACGTCCTGGACGAGCCCACCACCGGCCTCCACTTCGAGGACATCCGCAAGCTGCTCGCCGTGCTCCAGCGGCTGGTCTCGGCCGGGAACACGGTGGTGGTGATCGAGCACAACCTGGACGTCATCAAGACCGCCGACTGGATCGTCGACCTGGGCCCCGAAGGGGGCGACGCCGGGGGAGAGGTGGTCGCGGCGGGGCCCCCCGAGGAGGTGGCCGCCCACCCCCGCTCGTTCACGGGGCGGTTCCTCGCCGGGGTCCTCGGCCGGGTGCCCCTGGAAGCGGCCGTCCCCTGAGGAGGGCGGCCCGCCGGGCCCCGCTTGCTAGTATCCGGCCCACTGTGTCCCGGAGACGGTGGTCGGCGGCCCTCATCCCGGCCCTGGTGGCGGCCGCCTGCGCCCGCGCGCCGGCGGCCGAGGTGGACCTCGGGCGGGGCCGGAGCTTCGTGCCGCAGGTGGTGGACGCCCTGGACGACGTGGGGTTCCTGCCCGCGGTGGCGGTGGACGCCGAGGGGAACCCCTACGTCGCCTCCTTCGGCTTCCCGGCCAGGCTGGCGGCGGGCGAGATCGCCGTTCCCCGCCCCGTGGGAGCCCCCTTCGTCCCCAGCGTGATGCTGGCGGCCCGCCTGGGGGGCGCCTGGACCCGCGGGGCGGTGGCCATGGCCGAGGACCCCCCAGCCGGGGTGGAGATCCCCTTCGGGCCGGCCACCGTGGAGGCGGTGGCGGACCTCAGCCCGGAGACGGCGCGCGGCCTGGACCTCGCCATCGGCGGGGACGGCGGCCTCCACGTAGCCTGGTCCACCGAGGAGGGCGTGTGGTACGGGTCGAACCCCGACGGGTCGGCCTTCACCGTGGAGGAGGTGCCGGTGGAGGGGAGCCCCGGCCCCGTCGCCGTCGGCGTCGCCGCCGACGGGACCCCCTGGGTGGCCACCACGGCCACGCTGGAGGACGGCCTGCGGGTGGTGGCCGCCCACCGGCAGGGCGAGCGCTGGGTGACCGAGGAGGTGGCGGCCCTGCCGGCGCCGGCCCCGGGGGCCGACGGCTCCACCGACCTGGCCCTGGCCCCCGACGGCACGCCCGTGGTGGCCTTCGTGGACGGCGACGGGACCCCCGAGGTCGCCACGCGGGGCCGGGGGGCGTGGTCCACCGACGCCGTGGACCCAGGGGCCCGGGCCGCCCGGGTGTCGCTGGTGGTGGACGCCAAGGGCACGGCCAGCGTCGCCTACTACGCGGGGACCTCCGAGCTCCGAGTCGCCACCCGGGGGGGTGGCGCGTGGCGGGCGACGACCGTCGCCGAGGTGGGAGGCCTGGACGGGGTGCGGGGGGCCACGGGGATCGCCGCCGACGAGACCGGGGCCCTGTACGCCACCTGGTACGACGCCGCCACGGACTCGGTCCTCCTCGCCACGACCGACGGCGGCGGGGGCTTCCGTCGGGTGGAGACGCGGGCCACGGGGGGCGGCAGGGCCCCCGACGTCGCCGTGACCCCCGACGGGGGCGCCGTCTTCCTCGCCTGGTACGACCACGACGACGGCAACCTCATGCTGGGCGGGGTCGAGGACGTGCGTGGCCTGGCCCTGGCCCTGCCGAGCCCCACGGCTGCCCCGCCCACCACCCCGGCACCGACGGGCGCGCCGACCACGCCCCCGCCGGCCACCCCGGCGGGCTGCCCCGAGGGGACCATCGTCCTCGTCGCCTCGCCGGGGGCGGCAGTGAGCGGCTTCGACCAGACCGTGCTGGAGGCCCCGGCGGGGAAGCCCTTCACGATCTGCATGGACAACCGCGACGTCGGGGTCCCCCACAACGCCGCCGTCTTCACGGAGGCGGGCGGTGACCTGATCAAGCAGACGGAGGTGGCGACCGGCCCCGTGGTCCAGCTCCTGGAGATGGAGCCCCTGGAGGCCGGCGAGTACTTCTACCAGTGCATCGTGCACCCGACCACGATGACCGGGACCCTGAAGGTCGGGTAGGGGCCCTCCTGCCGGGCGGGGGCGGACCCTCACCTAGGAGCCTGCTGATTTTCTCGCCGTAGCTCCCCTCGGGGGGGCAGCCGTGGGAGAATTACAT
>CAYVCH010000118.1:0-7277 GCA_964449755.1 uncultured Actinomycetes bacterium | reverse complement strand
CAGCTCGGGCGGGGGCGGCACCGTGTAGGTCCACTGCTGGAGCTTCTCCTTCTCGTGGGTGAGGTCGCGGATGTCGTACTCCGCGTACTCGAACTCGGGGCTCCAGAACAGCGCGTCGAAGGGGCAGACCTCCACGCAGATCCCGCAGTACATGCACAGGGCGTAGTCGATGGCGAAGCGGTCGAGGACCTTCACCGACCGGGCCCGGCCGCCGGAGGCCGGCTCGTGGGTCTCCTTGTGGGCCTCGATGTAGATGCACCAGTCGGGGCACTCCCGGGCGCACTTGTAGCAGACGGTGCAGTTCTCCTGCTTGAGGGCGATGACGCCGCGGCTCCTGGGCGGCAGGTCCGGCTTCTCGTGCGGGTACTGCTGGGTGACGGACCGGCGGAGCATGGTCCGCAGGGTCACGGTGAGCCCCTTGATGAGCCCGAGGCCGATCCCGCCCTCGGGCGGTGCGGGCACCAGCGTCTCCCGGGCCGCCATCCCTTTCCCCTACACCGCGACCTTCACGAAGCCCACGACCATGATCTGCAGAAGCGCCAGGGGGATCAGGCCCAGCCAGGAGAAGCGCTGGAGCTGGTCCTCGCGCATCCGGGGGTAGGTGGCCCGCAGCCAGATGACGACGAAGGCGAGGGCCCCGATCTTGGCGGCCATCCACAGTGGCTCGGGGACGAGGCCGAGGAGGGGCGGGGGCAGGTAGCCGCCCAGGTACAGCACGGAGGCGACGGCCGAGAGGACGACGATGCCGCCGTACTCGGCCAGGAGGAAGAAGGCGAACTTCAGCCCCGTGTACTCCGTGTACGGTCCGAAGATGATCTCCGAGTCGGCGACGGGCATGTCGAAGGGGGGCCGGGTGAGCTCCGCCAGGGCCGCGACCATGAAGATCAGGAACCCCACCGGCTGGGTGAGGACGAACCAGGCACCCCGCTGGGCCTCGGTGATCCCGATGAGGGACAGCGTGCCGGCCTGCATGACGACCGCCACCGCCGCCAGGACCAGGGGCAGCTCGTAGGCGATGAGCTGGGCCGCCGCCCGCAGGGCCCCGATGAGGGAGAACTTGTTGGCGGAGGCCCAGCCCGCCATGAGCACGCCGATCACGTTCACCGACGACATGGCCATGACGAAGAAGACCCCGAGGTCCAGGTCCTCGGCGTAGACCGTGTCGCTGAAGGGGATGACCGCGACGACGGCGATGTAGGGGATGAGGGCCACGGCCGGGGCCAGGGAGAACACCCACCGGTCCGCCGCTTTGGGGATCACGTCCTCCTTCTGGACGAACTTCACGCCGTCCGCGATGAGCTGGGCCCACCCGTGGAAGCGGCCCGCCTCCATGGGGCCCAGGCGGGCCTGCATGTGGGCCAGGACCTTGTGCTCGGCGTAGCCCACCCCCAGGGGGGCCACCAGGAAGAAGGCGAGCACCACGGCGGCCTTCAGGACCAGGACCACCCAGAGGTTGTCGGCGACCTGGTCGAACACGCTCACCCCCGCCTGGGCGATCACTCCTCTTCCTCCTCCTCCTCGCCCTCCACGGCGCCCGGCCAGGGCTTGGCCTCCCTGGTCATGAGGGGGAAGTCCTTGCGGAGGGGGTGGCCCTCGAAGGCCTCCGGGAGCAGCAGCTTCACGGGCTGGGGGTGGCCCTCGAACCGCAGCCCGAACATCTCCATCGCCTCCCGCTCGTGCCAGTTGGCCGTGGGGAACAGGTCGGAGATGGTGGGGCACACGGGGTCGTCGGCGGGAAGGCGGACCTTGACCCGGACATTGTGGCGGTGGCGGGTGGAGAACAGGTGGGTCACCACCTCCAGGCCCCGCTCCTGCCAGTCCACCCCCGCGGTGAAGTCGCAGTAGTCGCAGGAGAGGTCGGGGTCGTCCCGGAGGAAGGCCACGACCTCCCGGTAGCGGTCGCGGGTCACCGTGGCCACGGCGTGCCCGTGCTGGTCGTCGAAGGCGAGGACGTCGTCGCCGAAGCGGGCCCGCAGCCGGGCCTCCACCTCAGGAGGGGACAGCGGGCGCGGTGAGCCTGCCACTCCACTTCTCCGCGATGTCTTCCCGAGCGATCTTCTCCTGGAGCTTCACGATGCCGTGAAGGAGGGCCTCCGGCCGGGGCGGGCAGCCGGGGACGTAGACGTCCACCGGGATGATCTGGTCCACGCCCTTCGTCACCGAGTAGGAGTCCCAGTAGGGCCCGCCGCAGTTCGAGCAGGACCCGTAGGAGATCACGTACTTCGGCTCGGGCATCTGGTCGTACACCCGCTTCAGGGCGGGGGCCATCTTGTCGGTCACGGTGCCGGCCACCACCAGCAGGTCGGCCTGGCGGGGACCGTGGGCGAAGGGGATCACCCCCAGGCGGATGAAGTCGTTCTTCGGGGTCGTGGCGGCGATGAACTCGATGGCGCAACAGGCCAGGCCGAAGTTCATCACCCAGAGGGAGTAGCGCCGTCCCCAGTTCAGGATGAACTTGATGGGCTGGATCCTCGGCAGCGGGGTCCGCTCGATCAGGCCCACCGGAGCACCCCCTTCCGCCAGGCGTAGAGGAGGCCGACGGCCAGGATCCCGATGAACACGCCCATCTCCACCACGGCGGCGTACCCCAGCCCCTCGAAGACCCGGGCCCAGGGGAACAGGAACACCGCCTCCACGTCGAACACGACGAACAGGAAGCCGTAGATGTAGTAGCGGATCTGGCTCTGGGACCAGCCCTCCCCCACGGGGTCGATGCCGCACTCGTAGGTGGTGAGCTTGCCGGGGAGGGGGCGCCGGGGCGCCACCAGCCTGGCGGCGGCGAAGCCGACGGCCACGAGGAGGGCCCCGCCCACGAGGACCGCGAGGACCGTTCCGTAGCTGGCGTCGTAGGTGTCCACGCTTGTGAACAATTTCTCAAGCCGCCGATTCTAGCAACGCCATCACCGGCCCCCCCGGGCGCCGCAGCGGACCGCCAGGAACTCCGCCAGGGCCACCAGGGCCGCCCGGGCCGGCCCCTCCGGCAGCCGCCGGGCCAGGGCGACGGCCCGGTCCACCTGCCGGGCCACGGCGGCCCGAGCGTGGCCGAGGCTGCCGTCGCCCCGGACGATCTCCAGGGCCCGGTCCAGCAGCTCCCCCGTGGGGGGGCCGCCGGCCAGGAGGCGGGCCAGCTCCTCCCGGCGCTCCCCCCGGTGCAGCGCGTGGAGGACGGGCAGGGTGTAGACGCCCTCCCGCATGTCCACCCCGGGCTCCTTGCCCAGCTCCCGCGGGGAGGCGATGACGTCCATGATGTCGTCGGAGAGCTGGAAGGCGAGGCCCAGGGCCTCCCCGAACGCCTCCAGGACGTCGGCCTGCTCCGGCGGGGCCCCCGACAGCATGCCCCCAAGCCGGCAGGAGGTGGCGATGAGGGCCCCCGTCTTCCGCCGGATGACCTCCATGTAGGCCTCCTCGGTCTGCTCCAGGGACCCGGCCGCGTCCACCTCGCGGATCTGCCCGTCGCAGAGGACGGCGATGGTTCGGGCGAGGAGCCGGCACACGTGGGGGCCGAGGTCGGTGGCGACCTCGGAGGCCCGGGCGAACAGGTAGTCGCCGGTGAGGATGGCCACCGTGTTCCCCCACCGGGCGTTCACCGAGGGGATCCCCCGGCGGGAGTCGGCCTCGTCGATGACGTCGTCGTGGTAGAGGGTGGCCAGGTGGACCAGCTCGATGGCCACCGAGCCCTGGATCAGGCGGGGGTCCGCGGGGTCCCCGAAGTAGCCGGAGAGCAGGACCAGCAGGGGACGGAACCGCTTGCCCCCGGCGTCCAGCAGGTACCGGGAGGTGGTGGCGAGGAGGTCCGAGTCGGCCCGGACGGCCTTCTCCAGGGCCTCCTCCACCAGGTCCAGACGGACGCGGATCTCCGCCTCCAGGGCCGCGTCGGGCGCCACGAGCCCCGGGATCACCAGCCTGCCCATGTCCCTCCCCCCCGCGCCCGGCTCACGCCCCACCCGGTCCACGAGGCCCGCTCCCGGCCGCCCATCCGCACCAGCCTATCCCGACGCGCCGTCCCGTCACCATCGCAGCACCGCGGCCCGGTCCAGGACCCCCATCACGAGCTGGGGAAACACCCCCAGGAGGAGGGTCGCCAGGGCCGGCACGGCCAGGGTGGCGCGGGGCAGGCGCGAGGGGTCGGGCTCGCCCTCCTCCTCGGGCTCCCGCATGTACATGAGGACGATGACCCGGATGTAGAAGAAGGCCGCCGCCACCGACGCCAGGACGCCGACGAGGACGAGCTCCCAGCGGCCGGCGCCGACGGCGGCGGCGAAGACCGCCACCTTCGCGATGAAGCCGGCGGTGGGGGGGACGCCGGCCAGGGAGAGCAGGAACAGGGTCATGAGGGCGGCGAGGAGGGGGCTCCGCCGGGCGAGCCCGGCGTAGGCGACGAGCTCGGTCCGGTCCTCGCCCCGGCCGGAGACCAGCATGACGACCCCGAAGGCCCCCACGATCATCGCCGCGTAGGCCGCCAGGTAGAACAGGGCCGAGCGGATGCCGGCCTGGTCGACGGCGGTGAGGCCGGTCAGGATGAACCCTGCGTGGGCGATGCTCGAGTAGGCGAGCATCCGCTTCACGTCGGTCTGGGCGATGGCGAGGACGCTGCCCACGACCACGGTGACCGCGGCCAGGACCCACAGCACCGGGCTCCAGTCCCAGGCCAGGGGCGAGAGGCCGGCGTCGAAGACCCGGATGAAGGCGGCGAAGGCGGCGACCTTCGTCCCCGCCGACATGTAGGCGGTCACCGGCGTCGGGGCCCCCTGGTAGACGTCGGGGGTCCACATGTGGAAGGGCACGGCGGCCACCTTGAAGCCGAAGCCCACGGCCAGGAGCCCCGCGGCGGCCAGGGCCAGGCCCGGGCTCCCCGCCTGGCCGGCCAGGGCCCGGGCGATGCCCCCGATGCTGGTGGTGCCCGTGGCCCCGTAGGCCATGGCCACCCCGTAGAGGAAGAAGGCGGTGGAGAAGGCCCCCAGCAGGAAGTACTTCATGGAGGCCTCGCTGGCGGCGAGGCGGGAGGACAGGCCGGCCAGGACGTAGAGGGCGAGGGAGAGCACCTCCAGGGCGAGGAAGACGGCGATGAGGTCGGCGGCGGCGGCGATCAGGGTCATGCCGGAGGTGGCGAAGAGCAGGAGGGGGAGGAACTCGCCCCGCGGCTCCCCCAGCCGCTCGAAGTAGTGGGCCCCGTACACGGCCCCCAGGGCGGCCACCGCCACCAGGATCAGGCGGGCCACCACCGCGAAGCGGTCGGCCGCCACGGCGCCCCCCAGCACCGTCGGCTCCCCACCCCAGGACCACAGGGCCAGGGACGCCACGGCGGCACCGGCCAGGCCCAGGAGGGCGACGCCGAGGAGGGCGGCCGGGGGCGCCTCCCGGAGGAAGGCCTCCAGCAGCAACACCAGGGCGGCCGTCCCCACGAGGACCAGCTCTGGCGCGATGGGGCCGAGCTCCACCGGCGGCGTGGGCAGCGGTGCCTGGCCCACCACCCTAGGGCACCTCCCCGGCCGCTGCCTCGCCGGCGCTCGCCACCAGCCGCTCGGAGCCCACCTGCCGGACCAGGGCCTCGGCGGCGGGCCCGATCCGGTCCAGCACCAGCGCCGGGTACACGCCGAGGGTGAGGATGGCCGCGAGGAGCGGGGCCAGGATGACCGCTTCCCGGAGCGACAGGTCCGGGTGGGCGGCCTGCTCCTCCGGCGCCGGCCCGTGCATCATCCGCTGGTAGCTCCACAGGAGGTAGATGGCCCCGAGCACCACGCCCGTGGCGGCCACGGCCCCGAAGACCCGGTTGGCCGCGAAGGCGCCCACGATCACCAGGAGCTCCCCCACGAAGTTGTTCAGCCCCGGCAGGCCCAGGGACGACAGGGCCACCACGAGGAAGGTCCCGGCGAGCCACGGCATCCCGCGGGCCAGCCCTCCCAGGCGCGCCAGGTCCCGGGTGTGGGTCCGCTCGTAGAGCATCCCCACCAGGAGGAACAGGCCTCCCGTGGACAGGCCGTGGTTCACCATCTGGAGCACGCCCCCCGACATCCCCTGGACGGTGAAGGCGAAGGTGCCCAGGACCACGAGGCCGAGGTGGGACACGGAGGAGTAGGCGACCAGGCGCTTCACGTCCGGCTGCATCATGGCCACGATCCCGCCGTAGACGATGCCCACCAGGGCCAGGACCGAGATGGCGCGGGCGAAGTCGCGGGAGGCCTCGGGGAACAGGGTCAGGTTGAACCGGATGAGCCCGTAGGCCCCCACCTTCAGCAGGACGGCGGCGAGGAGCACCGAGCCCGCGGTGGGGGCCTCGGTGTGGGCGTCGGGGAGCCAGGTGTGGAGGGGGAAGAGCGGCACCTTCACCGCGAAGGCCACGAAGAAGGCGAGGAACAGCCACCGGGCGGTGGCCGCGGGCAGGGCCAGCCGCTCCAGGGCCCGAAGGTCGAAGGTCCCCTGGCCGAGTTGCGCCTGGGCCTGGAAGTACAGGACGAGGATGGCCACGAGGAGGAAGGCCGAGCCGGCCATGGTGAACAGGAAGAACTTCACCGCGGCGTAGACCCGGCGCTCCCCGCCCCAGGCGCCGATGACCAGGTACATGGGGAACAGGATCCCCTCGAAGAACAGGAAGAAGAGCAGGAGGTCCAGGGCGACGAAGGAGCCGACCATCGCCGTCTCCAGGAACAGCAGGGAGGCCATGAAGGTCCGAACGCCCCCCTCGATCCGCCAGGAGGCCAGGACGGCCAGGGGCATGAGGAACGTGGTGAGGAGGACCAGGAACAGGCTGATCCCGTCGACCCCGACCAGGTAGCGCAGGCCCAGGGAGGGCACCCAGTCCGCCTGCTCCACGAGCTGGAAGCCCGTCCGGGACGGGTCGAAGTCGGCCAGGATCCCCAGGGAGACGACGAAGGTGGCCACCGACACCCCCAGCGCCAGGGACCGGGCCTTCCGCTCCCCCACCGGCCAGACCAGGAGGGCCACCACCCCGGCCAGGGGCAGGAAGGTGGTGAACGTGAGCCAGCGGGTCACAGCCGCGACCCCACGTAGACGAGGACCGCCACCACCCCGAGCAGGAAGGCCAGGGCGTAGTTGCGGACGAAGCCGGTCTGGACCCGGCGCCCGGCGGCGGCCAGGGCCCGCACGGCCGCCCCGACGCCGTTCACGGCCCCGTCGACGATCCCCAGGTCGACGGCGCGGGCCAGGAGGTCCGCGGCTCCCTTGCCCGGCACCTCCACCGCCGCCCCGTAGACGTCGTCCACGTACCAGCCCCGGGCCAGGAACCGGTGGACCGAGCCCAGGGCCCGCCGGAGGGCCAG
>CAYVCH010000117.1:0-7315 GCA_964449755.1 uncultured Actinomycetes bacterium | reverse complement strand
GACCGCCGGGCCTGGCCCGGATCGAGGAGGCCCTCCGGTGGTCGCGGGTCGGGGGCGAGGGGCTCCCCCGCCTCGTCCGGGGGGCCTGCCGCGGGGAGACCGGGCTGGGGGTGCCCCCGGAGGCCATCGCCGACCTGGTCCGGGCCGCCGCCCGCGCCCGCGAGCCCCGGCCGGCGCCGGCCCGGCTGCGGGGGTCCTGCTACCTCCCGGAGGTGGGGTAGGTGGCGGTCCGGGCGCTCCCCCTGGCCCCGGCCACGGCGCAGACCTCCCCGGAGTGGGTGCGGATCTCCATGGCGAGCGCCATCGTCCTCCGCTTCCGCTCCGGGCGGTTCAGCCGGGACTTCGCCTTCGGCGGCATCAACCTCCTCCTCACCTACGAGGAGGGGTGCCTCTCCGACTGCGCCTACTGCGGCCTGGCCCGGACCCGGCCGGGGACGTACCGGGAGAAGTCCTTCATTCGGGTCGAGTGGCCCCTCGTCCGCACCGACGAGCTCGTGGAACGGATGGCCCGGGAGGAGGAGCGGCTCACCCGCATCTGCATCTCCATGGTCACGCACGGCCACGCCTACCGGGACACCTGCGAGGTCGCCAGGCGGATCGGGTCCCGCGTGCGGACGCCGCTCTCGGTCCTCGTGGCCCCACCCGCGCTGAACCGGCAGCGGCTCGTGCAGCTGGCGGAGCTCGGCGTCGACATGATCGGGATCGGCCTCGACGCGGCCACCGAGGACCTCTTCCGCCGGCTCCGCACGGACGTGCCCGCCGGGGGCCTCCGTTGGGACAGGTACTGGCGGGTCGTGGCCGACGCCCGCCAGGTCTTCGGGCCCTGGAAGGTGAACTGCCACGTCCTGGTCGGGCTCGGGGAGACCGACCGGGACCTGGTGGAGCTCTTCGTGCGCCTCCGGGACTGGCAGGTCCACCCCTACCTCTTCTGCTTCAACCCGGAGCCCGACTCCCGCATGGGGACCCATCCGAAGGCCCCCCTCACCCGCTGGCGGCGGATCCAGCTCGTGAAGCACCTCGTCGAGGTCGAGGGGTGCGGCCTCGACGACTTCGACCTCGACGACGACGGCCGGCTCCGGGGACTCAGGGTCCCCCCTGCGGTGGTGGAGCGGGCGGTGACGTCGGGGGCGCCCTTCATGACCGACGGTTGCCCGGGGCCCGCCGGGGGGCCGGGGTGCACCCGGCCCTACGGCTCCTACCGGCCCTCGGAGCCCTTCCGCGACTACCCCTTCCCGCCAGGCCCCGACGACCTGCGCTGCGTTGAGCAGCAGCTCGCCCTGGAGGCGCTCCTGGGGGACGGGGCATGAAGGTCCGGGTGGCCGACGGCGGGGGGGCCGGCGCGGCCGGGCGGGGCCGCCGGTTCGAGGACGTCCGGGTCCTCGTCACCGGGGGAACCCGGGGCATCGGGAAGGCCGTGGCGTCGCTGTTCGCCCGGGAGGGGGCGCGGGTGGCCGTCGGGTATCTCCACCGCAAGGAGACGGCCGGGCGGACGGTGGAGGAGCTCCGGGCCCTGGGCGCCGAGGTGGTCGCGGTCCGCGGTGACCTCCGGGACCCCGACCGGGTCGCGGCGGTGGTGGAGGAGGCCGCCACCGCCCTGGACGGCCTCGACGTGGTGGTGAGCAGCGCGGCCTCTGGGCCCGCTGGCCGGGTCCTGGACCTCGACCCCCGGGGCTGGGACTGGGCCATGAACGCCAACGCCCGCCCCCTGCTCCTCCTCGCCCGGGCCGCCGTGCCGTGGATGCGGGCCCGGGGAGGGGGGCGCATCGTGGCCATCTCCAGTCTGGGGGCGGCCCGGGTGGCCCCGGGGTACGCGGCGGTGGGCGCCTCCAAGGCCGCCCTGGAGTCCCTGACCCGTTACCTGGCGGCGGAGCTCGCCCCCGAGGGCATCGTGGTGAACTGCGTCTCGGCCGGCCCGGTGGAGGGGCAGACCCTCCGCCGGCGCCCCCAGGGGGGGCGCGTCCTGGCTCTGGCCCGGGCGCGGACCCCGGCCGGCCGGCTCGTGGGGGCCGAGGACGTGGCCGCCGTCGTCGGGTTCCTCTGCTCGCCCGAGGCCGCGATGATCGTGGGACAGGTGGTCGTGGTGGACGGAGGACTATCGGTGGTGCTGTGACGGATCGGAGGGTGGTGAGCGCGTGAGGATCGTGGTGGCCGTGAAGCAGGTCCCGGACCTCGTGGAGGAGCTGGAGCTCGCTCCCGAGGGGACCGACGTGGATCGGGAGTTCTCGCGGTTCGTCGTGAGCGAGTTCGACGAGCACGCGTTGGAGGAGGCGCTCCTCCTGAAAGAGGGGGTCGGGGGAGAGGTCACCGTCGTCGGGTTCGACGAGCCGGACGTGGACCAGACCCTCTACGCCGCCCTGGCCAAGGGGGCGGACCGGGCGCTCAAGCTCACCGGCTTCCGCGGGGGGTGGATCCCCACGGGCACGCGGGCGGCTGCCCTGGCCGGGTGGCTCGGAGGGCAGCCCTTCGACCTCGTCCTCACCGGGGTGCAGGCCGTGGACGACCTGGACGGCCAGCTGGCCCCGGCCCTGGGTTCCCTCCTCGGCCTTCCCCACGTCTCGGTGGTGGTGGGGGTGGAGCCGGCCGACGGGAAGGCCCTCGTCACCCAGGAGTTCGGCGGAGGCCGGGCGACCCGCCTGGAGGTGGGGCTGCCGGCCGTCCTCGGCATCCAGGCCGCCCGCCAGCCGCCCCGGTACGTCTCCATCGGCCGGGTCCGACAGGCCCAGCAGGCCGGGGGGATCGAGGAGGTGGCGGTCGCCCCACCCCCGGACCTCCTCCCCGAGCCACGGGTCCGCCGGCTCTTCGTTCCGGAGAGGGCCGGGGGGGCCGAGATGCTGGAGGGGACGGCGGGGGAGGTGGCCGGCCGCATCGTCGAGGTGCTGCAGGCCCGGGGACTGGTGCGGCGGTAGGGAGGTGCCCATGGGAGGCGACGTGCTCGTGCTGGCGGAGCCCGCAGCCGGGGCTCTGGCCGAGGTGACCTTCGAGCTGGTGGGCAAGGCGAGGGAGCTGGCGGCGGCCTGGGGCGGCCGGGTGGAGGTCGCGGTCCTCGGGGACGCGGGAGAGGTGGAAGCCCTCCCCGCGGACCTCGTCCTCGCCGTGGACCACCCCGCCCTCGCCAGCTACACGAGCGAGGCCTACGAGCGGGCCCTCCTCCACCTGCTCCGGGAGCGGGCGCCCCGGCTGCTCCTCCTTGCCAACACCACCGTGGGCCTCGACCTCGGCGCCGCGGTGGCGGCGGCCTGGGGCGCGCCCCTCGTCGCCTACGCCGTCGACCTGCGGGCCGAGGGGAGCCTCCTCGTCGCCACGGCCCAGCTCTACGGCGGCAAGCTCCTGGCCGAGGCGGAGCTGTCGGGCGAGCGGGCGGTCTGCACGGTGGTGGCGGGGTCCTTCCCGGCCGAGGCGGGGCGCGGGGGCGGGCCGGGCGCGGTGGAGCGGGTCGAGCCCCCGGCCGACCTGGACGACGTGCGCACCACGGTCGTGGCGACCCTTGAGCCGGAGGCCGGCGACGTCGACATCACGGCCGCCGAGGTCCTCGTCGCGGTGGGCCGGGGGATCGGGGGGCCCGAGGCCCTCGAGGAGGTCCAGGAGCTGGCCGATGCCCTGGGAGCCGCCGTGGCCGCCTCGCGCCCGGTGACCGACGCGGGGTGGCTGCCGAGGAGCCGCCAGGTGGGCAAGTCGGGCCTGAAGGTGAGGCCCCGGGCCTACCTGGCCCTGGGCATCTCCGGAGCCCCCGAGCACCTGGAGGGGATGCGGGACGCTGAGCTCATCGTCGCCTGCAACACCGACCCCCGGGCCCCCATCTTCGACGTCGCCCACTACGGCACGACGGTGGACCTGTTCGACCTCGTGCCCGCCCTGACGGAGCAGCTCCGGCGGTGACGGGGCCAGGGACGGCGGTGGTGCCGGCCGGCGCACCCCTCCTCGCCTTCGCCGGCCTGCCGACCCGGGAGGTCTTCCGGGGCATCGGCCTCCCGGGCAAGGCCGCCTTCTACCTCCTGTCCCTGGCGACCATCGCCCTGTTCCTCTGGGGGTCCTGGCTGCGGGTGCGGAAGTACCGGCGGGGCCGTCCCGCCGGCCGCCTCGCCGACCTCCTCTGGGGCTGGGTCCGGGCCCGCCGGGAGCGGGTCCCGCCGGCCGCCCTCACCCTGGCCGAGGTGGCCGCCAACCGCACGGTGGCCCGGGGGGACCCGGCCACGGGCATCGCCCACGCGGCCGTGTTCTGGGGCTTCGTCACCCTCTTCGTCGGCACCCTCGTCCTCACCGTCGACTACGACATCGTCCGGAACGCCACCCGGTTGCTGCAGGGCCGGGAGCGGAGCTTCTTCCAGGGGGTCTTCTACGTGGCCTACTCGGTCACCCTCGACACGATGGGCCTCGCCGGCCTCCTCGGCCTCGCCGCCCTCGCCCTCCGCCGCGCTCTCGGCAGGTCGTCCAGGCTGGACTACCGGCGGGCGGAGGAGCCGGCCGGCGGCTACTCCCGGCGGGCCTACGTCCTGGGGGACTGGCTGTTCCTCGGCCTCCTCGGCCTCGCCCTGGTCACCGGGTTCCTCGAGGAGGGCTTCCGGATCCGGGCCTCGGCCTTCCCCGACTTCGAGGTCTGGTCACCGGTGGGCTGGCTCGTGGCCCGGGCCGTCGCGGGGACGAGCCCCGCCTGGGCCGAGGCGGCCCGCCTCGTGACGTGGTGGGTTCACGCCGGGCTCGCCCTGGCCTTCGTCGCCTACCTGCCCTTCTCCAAGGGCATGCACGTCGTCCTGGACGCCGCCTGCCTGCTGTTCACCGACCCCACCTCGAGCGCCCGACTCCCCCCGCCCCCCCGGGAGCGGGGCCGGGCCGGGTACCGGGCCCTGGAGGACTTCACCTGGAAGGAGCTGCTGGACCTGGACGCCTGCACGAAGTGCGGGCGCTGCCACGAGGTGTGCCCGGCGCGGGGGTCGGGGGCCCCGCTCTCCCCGCGGGACCTCGTCCTGGACCTCCGGCAGTGGGCGACGGGGGTGGCGGGGCCGCCCACCCTCCTCGACGGGGAGACCCGTCCGGGGCGGACGGGGCCGCTGGCGGGACCCGGGACGGCGGTGGCGGGGGGCGTGGTCCCCGAGGCCACCCTGTGGGCCTGCACGACCTGCATGGCCTGTGTCGCCGCCTGCCCCGTGGGCATCGAGCACGTGCCGACCATCGTCCAGCTCCGCCGCGCCCTGGTGGACGAGGGGAGGATGGAGCCCGGCCTCCGGGAGGCCCTCCGGAACCTGGCCCAGCAGGGGAACTCCTTCGGTCGATCGGCCCGGAGCCGGGCCCGGTGGACCCGGGACCTCCCCTTCGAGGTCCCCGACGCGCGCAGGCAGCCCGTGCGGTACCTGTGGTTCGTGGGCGACTTCGCGTCCTTCGACGAACGCCTCCAGGAGCTCTCCCGCACCCTGGCCAGGGTGCTCCACGAGGCCGGGGTGGACTTCGGCCTCCTCTACGAGGCCGAGCGGAACGCGGGCAACGACGTCCGCCGGGTGGGGGAGGAGGGCCTCTTCGAGCTGCTGGTCGAGGAGAACCTGGAGGCCCTGCGGCAGGCTCGCTTCGAGGAGCTCTTCACCACCGACCCCCACTCCTACAACACCCTGCGCAACGAGTACCCGGGCTTCGGCCTCGAACGCGAGGTCCGCCACCACACCGAGCTCCTGGCCGAGCTGGTGGCGGAGGGCCGGCTTCCGGTGGCTCCCCTGGGACGGCGGGTCACCTACCACGACCCCTGCTACCTGGCGCGGTACAACGGCCTCACCGAAGCCCCCCGCCGGCTGCTCGCCGCCCTCGGGTGCGAGGTGGTGGAGATGCCGAGGAACCGGCAGAACACCTACTGCTGCGGGGCCGGCGGGGGGCGGATCTGGATGGCCGACACGGGCGCCGCCGAGCGCCCGAGCGAGGGCCGGATCCGGGAAGCGGCGGCCCTGGGGGTGGAGCTGTTCGTCGTGGCCTGCCCCAAGGACCTGGTCATGTACTCCGAGGCCGCGAAGACGACGGGCCTGGACGACCGCCTCGCCGTCGTGGAGGTGGTGAGCCTCGTGGCGGAGGCGGTGGCGGCGGCCCGGTCCCCGGCGGGGGTCTGAGGTGGACCCGGCCGCCCTTGGCAAGGCCCTCGCCGGCCGCCTGGGCGAGGTGCGGGCGGCCCTGGAGCGGCACGCCGCCTTCGTCTTCGCCCCGGGGGAGGAGCCCCCCGGCCCGGCCCTCGGACCGGGGGAGGCGGAGGCGGCGGCCCGGGAGTTCGTCCTCCGGGCCCTGCGGACCGCCGCCGACCCGGTGAACGACCGGCTCCTGCGGCGCCTGGCCGAGGGCCAGGCCACCCTGGCCGAGCTGGCGGCGCTGGTCGGGCTGCCGCGCCTGGCCGTCTGGGAGCGGGTCAACGACCTGGTCCAGGCGGGGCTCGCGGTCCGGTCCCTGGAGGGGGACCGGACCGGGCTCTCCCCCGCTGGCCAGGCCCTCGCGACCCTCGTCGAGGAGGCGGCCCGGGCGGCCGCCGGGGGGGAACGGCCGTGAGGTGCCCCTGGTGCGCCCTGGAGGCCCCCGCCCGGGCCCTCCACGCCCACCTGGTCGAGGTCCACCGGGAGGAGGTCCGGATCGAGGAGCGGCTGGGTCTGCCCTTCTACGTGGTGGCGTGCCCCCTGTGTTCTGCCACCTACGAGGCGCCCATCAAGCCCCGGGGGCGGGACAGCGGGTTCCTCCAGGAGTTCCGCCGGGAGATCTCGCTGGTGGGATTCGACATGCTGGTGAACCACCTGGTGGCCGAACACGGCGCGACACGGGGCCCGGCGGGTCCGATGTCCGGCCGGGACGGCGGAGGAGGCAGCCATGGCTGAGGTGAGGGGGTGCGAGATCCCGGAGGACCTGTACTACCTGGTGGAGCAGCACGTGTGGGCGCGGCCCGAGGGCGAGCTGGTCGCCGTCGGCATGACCGACGTGGCCCAGCACCTGGCCAGGACGATCGTCGCCGTGACCCCGAAGGCCGTCGGCAGGCGCATCGGCAAGGGCCGGAGCGTCGCCACCGTAGAGAGCGGCAAGTGGGTGGGGCCGGTGCCGAGCCCGGTGAACGGGGAGATCGCCGAGGTGAACCAGGCCCTGGCAGCAGACCCCGGCACCATCAACCGGGATCCCTACGGGGCCGGGTGGGTCGCGAGGATCCGGCCCGACGACTGGGACGCCGACTCCGCCGACCTCGCCACCGGCCCGGAGGGGGTGGAGGCGTACCGGCGGTTCCTCGAGGCGGAGGGCATCTCCTGCGAGGGCTGAGCAGCCTATGGCCGACACGTCAAACCCCGGTGGTGGGCGCGTGGAGCCATCCCGA
>CAYVCH010000116.1:3087-7461 GCA_964449755.1 uncultured Actinomycetes bacterium | reverse complement strand
CGGGACCGGGGGGGGACCCTCCGGTAGCATGGAGCACCATGAGCGCCATGGGGCGCCGGGCCGCCGTCGCGGCCGTTGCCGCCGTCACCGCCCTCGCCCTCCTCCGGGCGGGCGAGCCGGCGTCCGCCGGCCGCTACCGGCAGTGGGTCCGGGTCGTCGCCCCCGGGGTCACCCTCCGGCGCATCTACGACGCCCACGGCCCCCGTCGGATCTTCGTCCTCACCGCCGACCTCGCCCAGGGCTACACCCTCGACACCGCCCTCGCCCAGGACACCCTCGCCGGCTACGAGCGGCCCTCGAGCATGGCCGCCCGTCACGGCGCCCTGGCGGCGGTGAACGGCGACTTCGGGTCCCCCTCGGGCCGCCCGGCCCACGCCTTCGCCGAGGACGGCGACCTCAAGCAGACCTCGCCCCAGCTGGGAGCGGCCCTGGCCGTCGCCGCCGACGGCACGCCGAGCCTGGGCCGGCCCGCCCTCTCCGTGGCCGCCGTGGAGGCGGACACCGGGGAGACCTGGGGGGTGGACGGGTGGAACCGGGGCCCCGTGGGGGTCGGAGAGATCGTCGGGTTCACCCCCGCCGGCGGGGACCTGGAGCCCCCACCTCCCTACGCCTGCTCCGTCCGCCTCGGGCCCACCTCCGGGCTCGAAAGCGGCGAGCAGGGCGTGACCAGGGCCTACGCCGTGGAGGCCTCCGCCTGCCAGGCCGAGCCGATGCCGGTGGCGGGAGGGGTCGTGCTGTCTGCCGAGCCCGCCACCGACGAGGCCGTCCTCCTCGCCTCCCTGGCCCCGGGGGAGGCCGTCCGCGTCACCTGGACCGCCGGCTGGCCTCGGACCCTCGACCTCCTCGGAGGCGCCCCCCTCCTGGTCGAGGACGGCCAGGTCGTCCTCGGGGCCTGCACCACCTCCCTGTGCCACCGGCACCCCCGGACGGCCGTGGGGCTCACCGCCGACGGCCGGGTGCTCCTCGTCGTCGTGGACGGTCGCCAGCCGAGGTACTCCGTGGGGATGACCCTGGCCGAGCTGGCGCGGCTCATGGTCTCCCTGGGGGCCCGGTGGGCCATGAACCTCGACGGGGGAGGGTCCTCGGTCATGGTGGTCCAGGGCGAGGTGGTGAACCGCCCCTCCGACGGTGCCGAGCGGGCGGTGTCCTCGGCCCTGCTCCTCCTCGCCGGGCCGGACCCGGGACAGGCGGGCGTGGGAAGCCTCCGCCCGCCGTCGGGCGCGGGCAGCCCCGGCCGGCTCGCCCTGACGGACCCGGGCTCCACGGCGGGACTCCGGGAGGCCCAGCAGGCGGGGGAGGTTCGGTGAGACGCTGCCTCCCCCCCGTCGCCGCCGTCCTCGCCCTCGTCCTCCTCGCCGTCCCCGGGGTGCCCACGTCGGGGGCGCCCCGGGCGTCCCTCGCCGCCTTCCGAGGCCTCGGGGCCTGGGTGGACATCTACGACGACGCCCTCCTCGCCGACCCCCAGGGGAGCGTGGCGGCCATGGCCGCCCAGGGGGTGCGAACGCTCTACCTGGAGACCTCCAACTTCACCCGGGAGCAGGACGTGGTCTGGCCCGAGGCCACCGCCGGCCTCATCGAGGCCGCCCACGCCGCGGGGCTGCGGGTCGTCGCCTGGTACCTCCCGGGCTTCCAGAACCTCGCCCGGGACTTCCGCCGTTCCATGGCCGCCGTCGGCTTCGAGACCCCCGCCGGGCAGGGCTTCGACGCCTTCGCCCTCGACATCGAGGCCAGCGTCGTCGCCGACCCCGACCGGCGGAGCGCCCGGCTCCTCGCCCTCTCGGAGCGGGTCCGGGAGGCCGTGGGCCCCTCCTACCCCCTCGGGGCCATCGTCCCGAACCCCGTCCGCCTGGAGCTGTACCCCGACCGCTGGCCCAGCTTTCCCTGGGCGGACCTGGCCCGCATCTACGACGCCTTCCTGCCCATGGACTACTTCGGCTACGACGTGGAGGGCCGGCGGGCCGCCCACGACTACACCACCCGGGCCGTCGAGATCATCCGGGAGGGGACCGGCGATCCCACGGTGCCCATCCACGCCATCGGCGGGATCGCCCGCGGCCTGGACGGGCCCGAGGTGGAGGGGTTCGTCCAGGCCGTCCGCGAGCACGGCCTCCTCGGCGCGAGCCTCTACGACCTCGCGACGAGCGGCCCGGAGGACTGGGCGCGCCTGGCCGCCGTGCCCGTGAACCCCCGCCAGTCGCCGGCCCTGCCCGTGGAGGTGGGGTACCCGAAGGCCCTGGGGAACCTCGACCGCGGCGACCGTACCCACCCCAAGGAGGTCGTCTACCGGGCCGGGCCCATGCCAGGATCCTGGCGGGTCTCCTTCGAGGTCTACGATGCCCAGCCCGGCGAGGTCACCCTCCTCGTGAACTGGCGCCCGGTGGCCGAGGTCCGGGGGCGGAGGGGGGCCTGGAGCCGGCGCTCGCTGGTCGTGAGCGACGCCGACCTGCGCGACCGCGGCGCCAACCTCATCCAGTTCATGGCCGTCGGGGACTTCCCCGACTGGAGCGTCTGGGGCGTGCGGCGGCTGCGGGTCGAGACCGCCTGAGCCACGCGGCGGGCCGGGGGGATCCGCGGCGGGCTTGCCGTCGGCACGGCCGGGCGTTACGCTCAAGCAGCGGCGCGCCCGACCGATACCTCCTGGGGAGCCCCCCGAGGAGGGGGGGGTCATGCAGGAACCTCTCGAGACCCAGCCGTCTCCCACCGGAGCCTGGTCGCTCGCGGGGGAAGGGCCGCGCCGCCGCCGGCCGGTCCTGCTCGGCCTGGGCCTGGTCCTGGCCCTCGTGGCCGCCCTGGCCGGCTGGCAGGTGCTGCGCCCGGGTGGCGAGGCCGTCGCCCTCGCCTACGCCCTCGCCGAAGGCCAGTCCGAGCGGTACCGCATCGAGATGGCCGTGGAGGGGACCGTGACCGCCGAGGACCTCGGCCTCCCCGAGCAGCCCATCTCGACGGAGCTGGAGGAGACCCTCTCCTGGACCGTGACGGACGTGGACGACGAGGGCGTCGCCACCGTCCGGGTGGCCGTGGAGGGCGTGACGGGCACGGCGAACGGCCAGCCCGTCCCCGCCGACGCCGTCGGCCTGGAGACGCAGATCCGCCTGGGCCCCGACGGCCGGGTCCTCTCGGCGGGCGGCCTCTCCTTCGCCTCCGGCGGCGACTTGCCCGGAGGGTTGCCCGGGATGGACCAGATGACCCCCCTCCTCCCCGACCACCCCGTCGCCCCCGGTGACACCTGGGAGAAGACCTTCTCCCAGGAGGTCCCCTTCGGCGAGGGGGAGCTCGTGTTCACGACGGAGAGCACCTTCGTCGGGTACGAGGAGGTGGAGGGGGTGCGGGCCGCCGTCATCACGAGCCGGGTGCGCCTGCCCCTGGACCTCTCGGTGAACCTGGGCGAGATGCTCGCCACCCTGGCGGGGGAGGACGACGGCCCGTCCCGGGAGGACCTGACGGGGGCCGAGATGACCTACGTTGGCGACGGCCGGTTCACCACCACCGGCTGGCTCGATCCCCAGTCGGGGCTCCTGCTCCGCAGTCAGACCCGCGGCGCCTTCTCCATGACCGTGGGGCTCGCGGGGCTGCCAGACGTCCCCGACGGGAGCGAGGTCCGCATGGACGTCCGCATCACCCAGGAGGTCCGCCGCCTGAAGTAGCGTCGGGCCGCCCCAGTCCACCCAGCAGTGTCAGGTCACGACCGCGCCGGTTCGCCAGGCGTCGCCGGGGGAGCGGCCTTGCCGGCCCCGCCAGTCGACGGTAGCCTTGCGAGTCAACGTGGGCGCTGGGCGCGTGGCCGCGGGTGTGGGGCTCGCCCTCGGGGTCCTGCTGCTCCTGACCCCGGTTCCGCTGGAGGGAGCCGCAGGTGGGCCCAGGCCCCCGGACGTCGTCCTGGTCCTCACCGACGACCAGCGGGCCGACACCCTCTGGGCCATGCCCCGGACCCAGGCGGAGCTCGTGGCCCGGGGCGTCAGGTTCGAAAACGCCTTCACCGTGAGCCCCCTGTGCTGCCCCAGCCGGGCGGCCATCCTCACCGGACGGTACCCCCACGCCACGCGCATCTGGAACAACGCCCCCCCGCTGGGCGGCTTCCCCGTCTTCCGGGACACCTCCACCCTGGCCACGTGGCTCCACGACGCGGGCTACCGGACGGCCCTGGTCGGCAAGTACCTGAATGCGTACCCGCCCACCGCCTACGTCCCGCCGGGCTGGGACCGGTGGGTCGCCTTCGCCGGTGCCACCGCCTACTACGACTACCTGCTGAACGTGGACGGCGCCCTCGTCGCCCACGCCGCCCAGGAGGCCGACTACTCCACCGACGTCCTCGCCGCGGCGGCGGCCTCGGTGATCCGGGAGACCCCGCGGGAGCAACCCCTGTTCCTCCTGTTC
>CAYVCH010000116.1:0-3031 GCA_964449755.1 uncultured Actinomycetes bacterium | reverse complement strand
GGGCCTCGCCCCCTGGCGGCCCCCCAGCTTCGACGAGGCCGACGTCTCGGACAAGCCCGCCCACGTGCAGGCCGAGCCGCCCCTGGGGGTCCGCCGCCTAGACGTCGACCGGGTCCGGGAGGGCCAGCTGGAAGCCCTCCTCGCCGTGGACGAGGCCGTGGGCCGGATCCTCGACGCCCTGGAGGAGACGGGCCGCCTCCCCACCGCCATGATCGTCCTCACCTCCGACAACGGGTTCCTCTGGGGCGAGCACCGGCTGCTGCGCAAGTCCCTCCCGTACGAGGAGGCCATCCGGGTCCCCCTCGTCCTCCGCTACGATCCCCTCGTCGAGGCCCCCCGGACCGACCGCCACCTCGTCCTCACCATGGACCTCGCCCCCACCTTCGCCGAGCTGGCGGGCGCCGCGGCCCCCGACGCCGACGGGCGGAGCCTCCTGCCCCTCCTGCTCCAGCCGAGACAACCCTGGCGGCAGGCCTTCGCCGTGGAGCGAGCCCGCCTCGGGAACGAGGCCCCCGGGTTCTGCGCCGTCCGCACCCGGCGGTACCTCTACGCCGCCTACGAGACCGGCGAGGAGGAGCTGTACGACCTCCGGGCCGACCCCTACGAGCTCGCGAACCTGGCCCGGGACCCGGCCTCCGCCCCCCTCCTCGACCTCCTCCGGGGCGCGGCCGTCGAGCTCTGCGACCCGCCTCCCCCGGGGGTCGTCCTCCCCTCCCCGAGCCCGATGGCTTCCACCTCGCCCTCGGGGACGCCCTGACGGGGCCGGCGAGGTCCGCCTCCCGGCCTCCCCCCGGGACCGGCGGGCGTCGTCCCGGGCCCGGGGCCGCCGCGCCCCCGGCCGCTAGGGGCTGGCCCGCAGGAACAGCCCGTAGCTGGTGTAGCCGGAGGCCCAGCCGTTGTAGACGACGGCCCTGCCCAGGCCCTCCGCCCACACCAGGGAGGCGCCATCGTTGATCCGCTGGGCTGGGGCCCCCGCTCCCCGCAGCTGGCGGGGCCGCTCCCAGGTGCGCCCCCCGTCCGGCGACTCCGTCCAGGACAGCGCCACTCGGGTGGCGGCGGACCCGGTGTCGCAGTCGGCCGTCAGGCACTCGGACCAGGCAAGGCCGAGGACCCCGCCGGGGCCGAAGGCGACGGCCACGTCGTACCCGCCATGGGCCAGGGACGCCGCCCGCGCCGACGAGCCCCAGCCTCCCGCCTCCCAGACCCGGACGAACACCCCCCGGGGGGTGGTCCAGGCGAAGGCGAGGCGCCCGCCGAGGGCGGCGACGGCAGGGGAGCCGCCCGCCGCGGAACCACCCCCGCGGGCGAGGAGGACCGGCGTCGGCCAGGTCCTGCCGCCGTCGGTGGAGACGGAGGCCTTCAGGGCTCCTCGCCGGCTCGCCACCCAGGCGAGGCCGACGGTCCGACCCGAGGCCGCGATGGCCGGGAGGGCGGAGGGCCCCTCCAGGGGGTCCACGGCCCCGGCCGGGGCGACCCTCGTCCCCCGCCAGGTGGCGCCGCCGTCGGCGCTCGCCGACAGCCGCAGGTCCCCCGTGTTCCCGTTGGCAAAGGCCACGTACACCCGGCCGCCGGAGGCAGCCACCGCCGGGTAGTCGGCCCGGGCCCTCCGCCCGGTGAGGCGGACCACGGGGCCCCAGGCGCCGGTGGCGGTCCCCGCCCGGAAGAAGACCGGGCGGGGGGCGGCCGGGTCGTAGGCCTCGTAGCTCGTCTGGGTCACCCAGACGGCGTAGAGGGAGGAGCCCTCGGCGGCCAGGGCCCCCCGGTCGGCGTGCCGGTCGGGCTGGCTCACCCGCAGCGGCACCGACCAGCTCTTCCCCCCGTCGTCGCTGCGGACGACGAAGAGGCCCTGGAAGGGGCCGGCGTCGGTCGCGAAGGCCCCGTCGACGAAGTCCGTGGCGAACAGGACGTGGAGGGAGCCGCCGGCCACCGCGGCGGCGGAGCCGTAGGTCCAGGCGTAGGGGGCCACCGGTCGCTGAGGGGCCCAGGCGGACGCGGCCAGGGCCGGCCCCGGTGGGATCGCCCCCGACCCCGCCAGGGCCAGGGCGGCCAGGACCGCCACGGCCAGCTGGATGGCCGGCGCCCCTCGCCCCCGCCGGTCCCCGCCCCGGTCTCCCCGGTGGCCCCGCGTCATGCACGCGACGATACCCGCGGCGGGCCGGCCCCGAAACGCCCCCCGGCGTCCGACCCTGGACCCCGCCGCCCCCCGGCCGCCGACGGCCGCGCCCTCGGTGCCCGGGGTGGGAGTCGAACCCACACGTCCCTTGCGGGGACAGGTGCTTTTAAGGCACCGTCGTCTGCCAGTTCCGACACCCGGGCCGGAGCCGATTCTAGGGTGACGCCGCGACCCCGGTCACCTCGCCTTCTCGACCCGCACGCGCTCGATGTAGATGGCCCGGGTGGGGCGCTGCCCGGCGAGGCCGGCCTGGGGGTTCTCCACGGGGACCCGCAGGATCCGCCGGGCCACGGCCATGCCCCGGACCACCCGGCCGAAGACGGTGTAGGTGGGCGTCGCGTCCAGCCGGTGGCCGCCGGGGCCGGCGACGATGAAGAACTGGCTCCCGCCGGAGTCGGGGGCCCCGGTGTTCGCCATGGCCACCGTCCCCGGCCCGTAGGTCTCCCGCCCCGTGTACTCGTCGGGGAGGCTGTAGCCGGGCCCTCCGGTGCCCGTCCCCGTGGGGTCGCCGGCCTGGATCACGTCGAGGCCGTCGTCCAGGCGGTGGACGTACTGGCCGTCGAAGAATCCCCGCCGGGCGAGGAACACGAAGCTGTTCACGGCCTCCGGGGCCCGCCGGGGGAGCAGCCGCACCACGATGCGCCCGCAGGAGGTCTCGATGGTGGCCAGGTACGCGCCCGTGGGGTCGAGCCTCATCGGGGGTGGGCCGGCGAACTGGGGCTTCGGCTCCCCCGCTCCAGGAGGCCTGGACCCCCCGCAGGCCACCCGCTCCGGGGCCGGCCGCACCTCCACCCAGCCCGTCCGCTCCCCCGGCCGGCCCGCCGGCGTCGGGCTCGGGGCAGGCGTCGTCGGCTGGGG
>CAYVCH010000115.1:4999-7461 GCA_964449755.1 uncultured Actinomycetes bacterium | reverse complement strand
TCCTCCTGGAGGAGGTCCCCGCCGTCATCTGGACCACCGACCCGGAGCTGCGGTTCACCTCCTCCTCCGGAGGCGGCCTGGAGGCCCTGGGGCTGCAGCCGGGACAGGTGGTGGGGATGGGCCTGGCCGAGTACTTCGGGACCGACGACCCCGGCTCCCCGGCCCTGGCCGCCCACCGGCGGGCCCTGGAGGGGGAGTGCGTGGGCTACGAGCTGGAGTGGGGGGGCCGGACGTGGCATTCCCGGGTCGAGCCCCTCCGCGGCGACGACGGCAGGACCGCCGGGGTCATCGGCATCGCCCTGGACATCACCGACCGGGTGCGGGCCGAGGAGGAGCTGCGGGAGAGCTACGAGCTGCTGCGCCGCAGCGACGAGCACCGCCGCCGCCTCCTGGCCCGCCTGGTCGAGGCCCAGGAGGACGAGCGCCGGCGCATCGCCGCCGACATCCACGACGACAGCGTCCAGAAGATGACCGCCGTCGGCCTGCGCCTGGAGGCCGTGCGGCGGAGCCTCGGCGACCCCGAGCAGCAGGCCGCCGTGGCCCGGCTGGAGGAGACCGTTCGGCTGACCATCGCCAGCCTCCGTCACCTCCTCTTCGAGCTGCGACCCCCAGCCCTGGACCGGGGCGAGCTGGCCGACGCCCTCCGCGAGTACCTGCAGGAGCTGGCCACCGAGGCGGGGCTGTCCGTCACCCTGGAGGACCGCACGGCGGGGAGGCTGCCGGCGGAGATCCGGGTCACCGCCTACCGCATCGCCCAGGAGGCCCTGTCCAACGTCCGCAAGCACGCCAGGGCCGGGACCGTGGAGGTGCTGCTGGAGGGCCGCGACGGCGGGCTCTTCGTGCGCATCCGGGACGACGGGGTGGGCTTCGACCCCCAGGTTCCCCTCCCCGCCCAGCCGGGCCACCTGGGGATCGGCGCCATGCGGGAGCGGGCGGAGCTGGCCGGTGGGTGGCTGCGGATCATGAGCCGGCCCGGGGCCGGGACGACGGTCGAGTTCTTCCTCCCCGCCCGGTGACCGGCCGTCGCCGGCCCGCGGAGGACGGCGGGCCCGGACGCTATCGTGGGGGAGCCGTGTGCGAGATCCTCATGGTCGCCTGGCCGGAGCCGGTGACCCTGGACCGGATCCTCCCCTGGGCCAGCGAGGTCGAGCGGCTCGGGGTGGCCGGGTTCGGCTGGGGGGTGGCCTGGCGGGAGGGGGGCCGAATCCGCCGGTACCGGCACCCGACGGCCCTCGCCGCCGACCCCGACGGCCGTGGGCTGCTGGCCCGGGTGCGCTCCGACCGGGCCCTGGTCCACCTGCGCCGGCCGGCTCGGCTCTCCACGGTCGGCGTCGCCGACACCCAGCCCTTCTTGGCCGGGGGGGCCTTCGCCTTCTGCCACAACGGGACCTTCCGTCGCCACGAGGAGCACCGTGCCCGCCTGGGCCACCTCCTGGAGGGCAGGGCCGACAGCGAGGTCGGCTTCCGGGTCTTCGAGGAGCTGCTGGCCTCGGGCGACGGGCCCGAGGGGGCCCTGGCCCGCACCCACGAGCTGCTGGGGGGCAGCGCGAATCTGGGGTACCTGGGGGCCGACGGGACCCTCGCCGTCTACGCCGGGTTCGAGACGAACCCCGTCTGGTCCTTCACGGTGGAGGGGGCCCGGGCGGCGGCCACGGCCCTGCACTCCGACGACGCGTCCCTCTTCGACCTGGTCTTCCCCGGGGCCCGGGACCGGGAGCCGGTGCGGGGCGCCAGGACGATCACGCCCGCACCTCCTGGCGCATGAACAGCACGTAGGCGGCGGCGAAGCACAGGACGCAGAGGGCGACCAGGGCCACCGCCTGGGGCCAGACGACGAGGAGGCTCTGGTCCAGGGGCAGGGGCGTGCCGATGGCCCGGTCCACCTGCTGGGGCAGCAGGAATCCCACCGCCCGGGCCTGCGGGTTCAGCAGCACGAGGGTGGCCTCCTCGTAGAGGACGCCCGGCGACAGCCGCCCCAGCCACTGCTGCATCCGCGCGTTGCGGACGACCTCGTCCACGGTGGGGTTGGCGGGCACCGGAGCCAGGGCGTCGGCGGCCAGGCCCACCAGGAAGCCGGCGAAGAGGGTGAGGGCGAGCCACGTGGCGATGGCGACGAGGGCCGAGGTGGAGGCCCGCCGGAGCACCACCGACCAGGCCGTGGCGAAGGCCAGCCAGAAGGCGACGTACACGACGGTGACGAGGAGCCAGAGGAGGAGCCGGGCGACGTCCTCGGCGGTGGGCACGATCCCCAGCCGCACGATGCCCAGGCCCGCCACGAGGAAGGCGAGGGCCACCAGGGTCACGGCGATCACCGCGAGGCCCGCCACGAACTTGCCGTTGATGACGTCGTCCCGGCGGATGGGCTGGGCCACCAGGCGGGGCAGCGTGCCCTGGGCCCGCTCGGAGTTGACGGCGTCGAAGCCGAAGGCGATGCCGAGGAGGGGGGCGAGGAAGGCCACGAG
>CAYVCH010000115.1:0-4979 GCA_964449755.1 uncultured Actinomycetes bacterium | reverse complement strand
GATCCGTTCGGGGGAGGCGGTGAAGAGGAGCAGGAACACCCCCGGCACCCCCGTGGCCTGCTCGGCCAGCTCGCGGATGCCCCCCGCCGCCGCGTAGACGGCCCCCACCGCCGCCAGGCCCACGAGGAGCAGCAGCACGGCGAACCGCAACGACAGCAGGTGGTCGGCCAGCTCCTTGGCCGCCACCACCCGCCAGCCCGCCGGGGGCAGCCCCCCGGCCGCCGGGCCGGCCCTCCCTGCGGTCTCGGTCCTCATGGCCCCGCCCCGGCCGCCTCCTCCGCCTCCCCGAAGTAGCGCCGGTACAGCTCGTCCAGCTCCTCCTCGCGCCGGCGCAGGGACCGCAGGGCGAGGCCCCGGGCCACCAGCTCCCCGGCGACGGCCGAGGTCACGTCGGTCCCGGCCGTCACCCGCCACAGCCGCGGGTCCCGCTCGTCCGGCTCGACCCGGAGGACTCCCGGCACGGCGTGGAGGGCCGCCTCGACCTGCCGGGGGTCGCCGTCCACGCTCACCTCCACCGTCACGGGCCCCCCGCCCAGTCGGGCGGCCAGCTCGTCCACCCGGCCCCAGGCCACCAGGCGGCCCCCGACGAAGATCCCCACCCGGTCGCAGACCGACTGGACCTGGTGCAGGAGGTGGCTGGAGAGCAGGACGGTGGCCCCGCGGTCCCGGGCCACCGACCGGATGAGGTCCAGCACCTCGGCCACCCCCTTGGGGTCGATGGCCACCGTGGGCTCGTCCAGGATGAGGACCTCGGGGTCCTTGAGCAGGGCGTCGGCGATGCCCAGGCGCTGACGCATGCCCCGGGAGTAGGTCTCCACGGGCTGGTCGGCCGCGTCGGCCAGGCCGACCCGGGCGAGGGCCGCGTCCAGGCGCTCCTCGGCGGCTCGTCCGTCCAGGCCGTTGAGGCGGGCCGTGTACCGCAGGTTCTGCCGTCCCGTCAGGTCGCCGTAGAAGCCCACGTTGTCGGGGACGTAGCCCACCCGACGTTTCACCTCCAGGGGGTGGCGGGCCGGATCGAGGCCCAGGACCCGCGCCTCCCCCGTCGTGGGCTCGGAGAGGCCGAGGAGCATGAGGATGGTGGTGGTCTTGCCGGCCCCGTTGGGGCCGAGGAGCCCGAAGACCTCGCCCCGGTACAGCTCCAGGTCCAGGTGGTCCACGGCCACCAGCTCGCCGTAGCGCTTCGTCAGGCCCCGGGCGACCACGGTCGGCTCGCCGGGCACGCCTACCTCCTGCCGTACCGCCGGAACACCCAGGCCAGGCCGCCCAGGGCGGCCACGATGAGGAGGATGCCGACCAGGCCCCACAGGCCCGAGGTCTTCACCGTCGCCCGCAGGTCCACCTCCTGGGTGACCTGGTCGCTGGAGGCCCGCACCGTGACGATGTAGTCGCCGGCGACGGCGTCCTCCGACGGGCGGATGACCGCCCGCACCCGGGCGACGTCGCCGGGCTCCAGGCCGTCCAGGGTCTCCGGAATGAAGGTCACCTCCCACCCCGACGGCGTGTCGGCGGTGAGCTGGATGCCGGCGAGGGGGGCGGTGCCGTCGTTGCGGACCAGCAGGAGGTGCTCGCTCTCCCGTCCGGCGGCGACGTCCAGGTTGAGCCGCTCGTCGGGGGTGGTGAGGGTCATGGCGTAGTTGCCGGTGATCTCCACCCGCAGCTCCACCTGGGCGGCCTGGCCGCCCCCGGAGGCCCGCACGACCACGGGGTAGGTGCCGGCCACGGTGTCGTCAGGGGGGTCGACCTCGACCTCGACCCCCTCGCTGCCGCCGGGCGCCACCTTCACCGAGGAGGCCTGCTGCTCGCCGACGGGGCTCGCCTGCACCACCCAGCCGGGCGGACCCAGGGCCTCCAGCCCGAAGGTGGTCTCCTGGGGGGTCTCGTTGGCCAGGTCCAGGTCGAAGGTGAAGGTGGCGTCGGAGGGGCCCCGGAGGCGGGGGAAGTCCGTCGTCAGCAGGACCCCCGACCCGGCGGCCCGGGAGACCCGGAGGGTGAGGTCGAGGGCGTCGGAGCCCGCCGCCGACCGGCCGGTCACGACCACGGCGTACCGGCCGGGCTTCGCGTCGGGGGGCACCGCCACGTCGAGCTGGACCGCGGGGGGGTCCCGGGGGTCCGTGAACACGCCGTCGATGACGAACCCGCCGCCCCGGAGGGTCGCCCGCCACCCCCGGGGGACCTGGGTCACGGCCAGGTCCACCCGCTGCCGTCCGGGGGCCGTGACGTCCAGCCGGAAGGTCACGGAGGCCCCCGGCTGGACCACCACGGCGGGGTAGTCGGTGGTGAGGTCGAGGCCCTGGGCCGCCGCCGGTGGCGGCCAGGCCCACAGGCCGAGGGCGGCCAGGGCCGCCACCGTCACGGGACGTCTGATCGCACGCATCGCTCCGACCCGTCTTCGATCCCAACGACCCGCTGGTTCGGCTGCGACCGCAGGTGCCGGTGCCGGCGTGCGGCCCACCGCCACATGGTAGCGACCTCCGCGGGGCCCGGAGCCCCCGAGGGGGCGCCTCCGGCGCACCGGGACGTTCGCACCGGTGCGGCCGAACCTTGCCCCCGGCCCGGGACGGCGCCATAAGGGGGGAGGATCCCCACCGGCGAAAGGAGCACCATGACCGACCAGCGGTGGTTCATCGAGGCCCTGGAGAAGGCCGGGGAGCTGGCGAGGATCCAGGCCCCGGTGGACTGGGACCTGGAGCTCGGCCACGTGGCCAAGCTCTCGGAGGAGCGGGGAGGGCCGGCCCTGCTGTTCGAGAACGTGAAGGGCTACGACCGGCCGGTGCTCGCCAGCATGTTCACCACGCCTCGGCGGATGGCCATCGCGCTGGGGGCGCCGGAGGGCTTCACCATCTGCCAGCTCGCCAGGACCTGGGTGGAGCGGACGCGGGAGCCCGTCCCGCCGGTCACGGTGCCGGCCGCCGAGGCGCCCATCCTCGAGCACGAGGTCTCCGGGGACGACCTGGACGTCCTGGCCCACGTGCCGGTGCCCCGCCTGTACCCGGGCGACGGAGGCCGGTTCATCGGGACCGCCGTCGGGGTGGTCACGAGGGACCCCGACAGCGGCTGGGTGAACGTCGGCACCTACCGCAGCCAGGTCTTCGACGGGAAGACCCTGGGGCTCCAGCCCATCAAGGGCAAGGACGCCGACCTGCACATCCAGAACGCCCGGAGCCGCGGGATGAGCCGGATCCCCGTCGCCCTGGTCTTCGGCGGCGACCCCCTGCTGTTCCTCTGCGCCAGCACGCTGTTCGGGCGAGGGGTCTGCGAGTACGACATGGTGGGAGCCCTCCGGGGCGAGCCCATGCGGGTCGCCGAGGCCCCCTACACCGGCCTCCCCGTCCCCGCCGACGCGGAGTTCGTCGTCGAGGGCGACCTGGTCCTGGACGACCTTCGCATGGAGGGGCCCTTCGGCGAGTACACGGGGTACTACTCGGGCCGGCCCTCGCCCAAGGTGTGGATCGACGTGAAGGCCCTGCGGTTCCGGGACGACGCCGTCTTCCCCATCACCACCGTGGGCCGGCCCATCACCGACATCCACATGATCCAGGCGCTGAACCGCACGGCGACCCTGTGGTCGGACCTGGAGGCCATGCGTCTGCCCGGCATCCAGTCCGTCTACTGCCTGCCCGAGAGCGGAGGCCGGTTCATCGCGGTCATCTCGGTGGACCAGAAGTACCCGGGCCACGCCGAGCAGGTGGGGATGGCCGCCCTGGGCACCAGCACCGGCCACTACGGGGTCAAGTACATCATCCTGGTGGACGGGGACATCCCCGCCGACGACCTGCCCCGGGTCTGGTGGGCCATCGCCCTCCGCTCCCAGCCCGACCGCTGCGAGGTCATCAGGCGGGGCCGCTCCACCCCCCTGGACCCCTCCCTCCCCATCGACGCCCGGGACATCACGTCGAAGATGATCATCAACGCCACGCTGCCCTATGAGTGGAAGGAGAAGCCCAAGCTCATCGAGCTGGACCCGGCGACCGTGGAGCGGGTGAAGGGGCGCTGGGACGAGCTAGGCCTCTCCGACGCCGTCCCCCTGTAGGCGGGCCGTGATCCCCGCTCGCATCCGGGACTTCGTCTTCGACATCGACGGCTGCCTGGCCGTGGGGGGCGAGCCCATCCCCGGCGCCCTGGAGGCCCTGGAGGACCTGCGCCGCCGGGGCCACCGGTTCGTGCTGTTCACGAACGACAGCCTCCGGTCGTCGGCGGAGTGGACGGAGAAGGCCGTGGCCATGGGGTTCTCCTTCCCCGGCCTCCGGGTGATCACCGCCGGGGAGCTGCTGGCCCAGCTCGTGGCCGACCGGTTCTCGGGGGGCCGTGCCTTCCTGGTGGGAAGCGAGTCGGTGGCCCGGGAGCTCGCGGCCCGGGGCATCGCGCTCCTGGGGGCCGACCGGGCCCCCGAGGCCGACGTGGTGGTCGTGGCCCGGGACCCCGGCTTCGAGTACTCGACCATGACGGCGGCGGTCCGGGCCCTCCTGGCGGGGGCGGCCCTGGTCACGGCCAGCATGGCCCGGACCATCCCCGCCCCCGACGGGCCGGTGCCCGGCACGGGGGCCACCACCACGGCCCTGGCCTTCGCCGCCGACGTGAAGCCCGTGGTGGCCGGCAAGCCGAGCGCGCTGGCGGCCCGCCTGTGCCTGGAGATCGCCGGGTTCGACCGTCGCTCCACGGCCTTCGTGGGGGACGATCCCGAGCTGGACGTGGCCACGGCCAGGGCGGCCAGGGCCTTCTCGATCCTCGTCCTCACCGGCACCGCTGGGCCCGACGAGGTGGACGCGCTGCCCCCACGGCTCCGGCCGGACGTCGTCCTCGGGTCCGTGGCCGACCTGCCGGGGGCCCTCGACGGGAGGGCCCCGTGAGCGTGGCCCCGGCCGTCGGGGAGTTCCTGGACAGCCTGGACCGGCCGTCCCTGGAGGCCCGGGCCTCGGAGCGGCTCCGGTGGGTGCTGGCGGAGGTGGGGGGGGCGAACGCCTTCTACCGGCGGAAGTGGC
>CAYVCH010000114.1:6155-7622 GCA_964449755.1 uncultured Actinomycetes bacterium | reverse complement strand
AGGGCGGTCGTTGGCGGGGGCAAGCCCCGCCCCACGGGCCGGGAGGGGCAAGCCCCGCCCTACGGCGCTGGCGGTGGGGTGCCGGGGGCGGGCTCCTCGGCAGCGTAGGCGCGGTCCAGGACCTCCACGGGGTGCAGGACCGCCACCTCCTGCCCGAGGGACCGGAGGCCGGCCGCGATCTGCATGGTGCAGCCGGGGTTGGCCGAGGCCACGGCCTCGGCGCCGGTGGCGGCGACGGCCTCGGCCTTCTCCCGCATCAGCCGGTCGGCGAGCTCCGGCTGGAGCACGTTGTACAGGCCACCGGCCCCGCAGCAGCGGTCCCCGTCCGGGACCTCGACCACCTCCAGGCCCGGGACCAGGCGGAGGAGGGCCCGGGGCTGCTCGCGGATCCCCTGGGCCCGAAGGGCGTGGCAGGCGTCGTGGTAGGCGACCCGGGCGAGGCCCGGGTTCGCCCTCGGGGGGCGGACGCCCTGCGCCTGGAGGAACTCCATCAGGTCCCGGACCCGGCCCGCGAGGCTCCCGGCGTCCGCGCCCAGCAGGCCCGGGTACTCCTTCATGTGGGCGCTGCACCCCGCGGCGTTCACCACCACCCAGTCGGGCCCCTCGAAGGCGCCGAGGTTGCGCCGGGCCATCCGCCGGGCCGCCTCCAGCCGTCCGAAGTGGGCGGCCAGGGCTCCGCAGCAGGTCTGGCCCGGGGGCACCACCACCCGCCACCCGTTGCGGGCCAGGACCCGCACTGTCGCCAGGTTCGCCTCCCGAAACCAGCGGTCCTGGACGCAGCCGGCGAGCAGGGCCACGGTCCCCCGGGCCTCGCCCTCGGGCTCGGTGACCCGAGGCAGGCGCCTCCAGGGGTCGCGGAAGCGGGTCCGGGGCAGGAGGGCCCGGACCCTGCGGGGCAGCAGGGGACGGGCGAGGGGCGCCAGGGCCGCCGCGCCGGTCACGAGGGCCGGCCGGGGGAGGACCACCTCCAGCCCGAGCCAGCGGAGGAGGCGCTCCCGGCGGGGGCGGAGGGGCTCCACCTGGACCCGGGCCCCCTCCATCATCCGCCCGAAGGGAACGTGGGAGGGGCACACGTCCTCGCAGGCTCGGCAGGCGAGGCAGAGGTCCATGAACCGGGCGAACCGGAGGTCCGGGTCGGCCCGGCCCTCCTCCACGGCCCGCATGGCCGCGATGCGACCCCGGGGGGAGGCCGACTCCTCCCCGGTGAGGCGGTAGGTGGGGCAGTGGGGAAGGCAGAGCCCGCAGGCCACGCAGCGGTCCAGGTCCTCCCGGGCCGGGTGGTCGCCGGGCCGCCAGCGCGGCTCGGCGCCGAGCTCGGGGCCGACGAACCGGACCCCCGCCGGGAGCTCCGACCCGAGGATCGGCCCGTCCGTCACAGGCCCCCCCAGAACCGGCCGGGGGCCAGGACCCCGGCGGGGTCGAAGGCCCGCTTCAGCCGGCGGTGGACCTCCAGGGCGGGGGGGTCGG
>CAYVCH010000114.1:0-6101 GCA_964449755.1 uncultured Actinomycetes bacterium | reverse complement strand
GCTCGGCGGCCCGGCGCCGGAGGGCGGCCAGGGAGGCGCCCCCGTCGGGTAGTCCAATCCAGACTACCCCGACGCCCACCAGGGCTCCCCAGGCGGTGCCGGCCGCCCCCAGGAGGTCCGGGAGGCGGGAGGGGGGCACGGCGGCCTCCACCACCACCGGGTGCCCTTCCCACGGTCGGGAGGTCGGGAAGGGTCCGTCCTCCCGGGCCTCCAGGTCGGCGGTGACCCCGCGGGCCGCCCGGGCCTCGGCCTCCACCTCCCCCGGCCAGCCCTCCAGGCGGACCTCCACCGCCCCGGGGGTCGCCAGGACCGCCGTCGCGAGGGGCACGGCCTCCAGGAGCCGCCGGGCCAGGTCCAGGTCGCCCGGGGCCACCAGGGTCCGGCGGGCCCTCGGCAGCGGCCTCACCTTCAGCGCCACCTGGACGATGACCCCCAGGCTCCCCAGGGACCCGGTGGCGAGGCGGGGGAGGTCGTAGCCGGTGACGTTCTTGACGGTCCGGCCCCCGCCCCGCACCAGGCGCCCGTCGCCGGTCACGAGCTCCACCTCGAGCACGCTGTCGCGGACGGTACCCGCCCGCAGGCGGCGGAACGGGCTGGGGGCAGCCGCCACCACCCCGCCCACGGTGGCCTCGGCGGGCTGGTCCACGGGCCACTCCTGGCCGCCCTCCTCGAGGATCTGGGAGAGGTCCCGCAGGCGCATCCCGGCCTCCACCACGGCCACCATCTCCGCCGGCTCGTAGGCGACGAGCCGGTCCAGCTGGGTCGTCCAGAGCTCGGCGTCCACCTCGCAGGGATTGCCCTTGTCCAGGTGGCGCCGGCCGCCGGCGACCAGGATCCGGCGTCGCGCCGCCGAGGCAGCCCGCAGGTGGGCGGCGACGTCGGCCCTGGTGTGCGGGTGGAGCAGCTCGACGGCCACCGTCAGATCCGGGCCCCCTCGGGCAGCCCGGCGGCGGCCTCCTCCACGGGAGCTCCGAGGCGTCGGGCGAGGTCCCCGCAGCGGGCCCCCTCGGGCAGCACCTTCTTCGGGTTCATCCGCCGGTCCGGGTCGAAGGCCGCCCGGAGGCAGTCCTGGGCTGCCAGGTCCTCGGCGGTGAAGACCAGGGGCATGAAGTCCCGCTTCTCCAGCCCGATGCCGTGCTCCCCGGAGAGGGTGCCCCCGGCCTCCACGCAGAGCCGCACCACCTCCTCGGAGGCCCGGAGCACGCGCTCCAGGGTGCCGGGCACCCGCCGGTCGAAGGAGAACAGGGGGTGGAGGTTGCCGTCGCCGGCGTGGAAGACGTTGGTGACGACGAGGTCGTGGCGGCGGGCGATCTCGTAGACGCCGGAGAGCACCTCCACCAGCTTCGTCCGGGGCACCACGCAGTCGTGAAGGTGGTAGTGGGGGGCGATCTGGGCCACGGCGCCGAAGGCGCTCTTGCGGCCCTTCCAGATGAGGGCCCGCTCCTCCTCGTCGGCGGCGACCCGGACCCCCCGGACCCGGTTCCGGCGGGCCGCGGCCTCCACCGCCTGGGCCTGGGCCTCCACCGACTCGGGCAGGCCGTCCACCTCCACGATGAGGATGGCGGCGGCGTCCGTCGGGTAGCCGGCGTGGGCGTAGTTCTCCGCGGCGACCACGATGCCGCGGTCCATCATCTCCACCGCCGCCGGGACCACGCCCGCGGCGATGATGTCGGAGACCGTCTGGGCGCACTCCTCGACGGCGGCGAAGTCGAGCAGCATGGTCCGTACCGCCGGGGGCAGGGGGACCAGGCGCACGCACACCCGGACCACCACGCCCAGGGTGCCCTCGCTGCCGACGACGATCCCTCGGAGGTCGAGCCCGGGCCACTCGGGGGCCTCCGAGCCCAGGCGCTCCAGGCGCCCGTCGGGCAACACCAGGTCGAGGGCGAGGATGTGGTTGGAGGTGACCCCGTAGGCGAGACAGTGGGGCCCGCCGGCGTTGGTGCTCACGTTCCCTCCGATGGTGGAGGTCTGCTGGGAGGAGGGGTCGGGGGCGTAGGTGAAGCCGTAGGGACGGAGGTGGTTGGCGAGGTCGAGGTTGGCGACTCCCGGCTCCACCCAGGCCAGGCGGTCCTCGGGGCGGACCTCGAGGATCCGGGTCATCTTCGTCGTCACCACCAGGAGGGCCTCTCCGATGGGGGTGGCCCCGCCCGCGAGACCGGTGCCGGCACCCCTGGGGACCACGGCCAGGCCGTGGTGGGCCGCCACCCGGACGCAGGTCTGGACGTCCTCGACGCGCCGGGGGAAGGCCACGAGGGCGCAGCCGCCTTCCACCAGGGAGGCGTCGCGCGCGTACAGGGCGAGCCCCAGGGGGTCGGCGATGACCTCCGCCGGGCCCAGGGCCCGCTCCAGCTCTCGGCGTGCTCCCTCGACGTCGGCCATGACGGTTGGGCGGCGCCGGCCGCCACGCCCAGGCTACCCCATCGCGGAAACCGTCCCGGGGCGGGAAGCGCCGCCGGGTCCGGCCCGCGGGGATCTCCGTGACGGGACCGCCGTCTGCGCCCGCGGGGATCTCCGCGACGGGGCCGCCGCGCCAGCGGGTTCCCCGTCCGGGGGCTGGGGCCCTCAGGCCACCCGGCCCCGGGAACCGTCGGCGGCGCTGAAGGGGAGGCCCTCCCGCTCCCAGGCCTCCATGCCGCCCTCCAGGTTGTAGGCCTCGAAGCCCCGAGCCTGGAACATCAGGGCGGCCAGCTCGCTACGGTTGCCGGAGCGGCACACGACGACCACGGGCCGGCTGCGGTCCAGGTCCGACCCGGCCCCGCCCATGATGGCGTTCAGGGGGATGTGGATGGCCCCCTCCACCCGGCCGGCGTCCCACTCGTACCGCTCCCGGCAGTCGACGAGCTGGATCTCGTCCAGGTGCTCGAAGACGGCCCTGGGAGTGGTGAGGTGCCCGCTCATGGCCGGAGGAATCCTACCACCGGGGTAGAATACGCTGGCCGAGCCGGCGGCGTGGCGGCGCGTCGGGTCAGGTCCGGCCCTCGGCCTCGGCCAGGGCCCGCTCGAAGGCCTCGTAGGCCCGCCGGTCGAACAGGACGAAGCGGACCTCCTCGACCTTCGTGTCGGCCTCCCTGACGGCGCGGATGGCCACGGGGGCGGCCTCCTCCAGGGGGTAGCCGTAGACGCCGGTGGAGATGGCCGGGAAGGCCACGGTGCGCGCCCCCAGCTCGTCGGCCACCCGGAGGGCCTCGGTGTGGCAGCTGGCGAGGAGGTGCGAGCGGTCCTCGGACTTCGAGTACACGGGCCCGACGGTGTGGATCACCCAGCGGGCGGGGAGGTTGCCGGCGGTGGTGGCCACGGCCTGGCCGGTGGGCAGGCCGTCGGGGTAGCGGGTGCGCCGGATCTCCCTGCACTCGGCGAGGATCGCCGGACCGCCCCTGCGGTGGATGGCGCCGTCCACCCCGCCGCCGCCCATGAGGGTGGAGTTGGCGGCGTTGACGACGGCGTCCACGTCCTGCTTCGTGATGTCGCCCTGGACGAGCACGATCCGCGGCATGCCCCCATCCTAGGACGACGCCGGCGCCCCCGGCACAGGGCTCGCGGCCCGGGTGCGGTCGTGGCTTCGCCGGGCGACGCCGCGTACCATAGCGGGAACCCGTTGGAGGTGAGCGTGGTCAGCGCGTACATCCTCATCCAGACCGAGGTGGGCCGGGGCGGGTACGTCCGGCGGGAGGTGGCGGCCCTGAAGGGAGTGGCCTTCGCCGACGGCGTCACCGGTCCCTACGACGTGATCGCCAGGGCCGAGGCCCGGGACCTGGACGACCTGGCGAAGTCCGTCGTCCTCAGGATCCAGCAGGTCGAGGGCGTGACCCGGACCCTCACCTGCCCGATCCTCAAGGTGTAGGGGGCCGGTGGTCCGCGTCCGGCGCGACGCCGAGATCCACGAGGAGGTCGGCGGCTGGTTCCGGGCCCGCTGGCACTTCTCCTTCGACGGGTACGTGGATCCCAAGTTCATGGGCTTCGGGAGCCTGCGGGTGTTCAACGACGACACGCTGGTCCCGGGGGCCGTCTGGCCCCTCCACCCCCACCGGGACATCGAGGGCGTCACCTACGTGGTCTCGGGGGTGTTCCGGCACCAGGACGACGTCGGCGGCCCCCCGGGACCCCTGCCGGCGGGCTCGGTGCAGCGGATGACCCTGGGCTCGGGGGCCTGGCACTCGGAGCAGAACGCCTCCGAGGAGGAGCCGGTGCGGTTCATCCAGATGTGGATCCTCCCCCGCGAGCGGGGCCTCGCTCCCGGCGTCGAGCAGCGGGTCTTCACCCAGCAGGACCGCACCGATCGGCTGCTGTTGGCCGTCTCCGGGGAGGGAGGCGACGCCGTCCTCGTCCACCAGGACGCCGCCGTCTACCTCTCGCGGATGAACCCCGGCACCCGTCTGGAGCACGTCTTCCGGCCCGACCAGGGCGGGTACCTCTACGTCGTCGAGGGGGTCCTGCGCCTGGGCGGGGAGAAGCTCGCGGCCGGCGACGCGGCCATGATCCCCATGATCGCCGGGGAGCCGCGGGCTGTCCTGGAGGCCGAGGAGACCACCGAGCTCGTCCTGGTGGAGGTCCGGCTGTCCTAGAGGAGGAACCCACGGCGTCCCTCCTCCCCGGCCCAGGTCCAGACCGGCCCGAGGGGCCCCTCCCGGGCGAGGTCGGCCCCCGCGGCAAGGAGGACCTCCAGCCCCCGGGCCCCGGCCCGGATCCTTGCCGCGAGGCCCGCGAGGGCCGCCAGGCGCTCCTCCTCCCCGGGGCCCTCCAGGACCACGGCGAGCTTGGGGAAGACCGGGTAGTCCCCCCTCCAGGCCCCCGAGCCGAGGTAGACGGCGTAGCGGAGGAGCTTCGCCTGCACCCGGGCGAGGGGCATGGTCCCCCGGTCGAGCTCGAGGAACCGAAGCCAGGGGAGGGAGCCCGGATCGGCTCGGAGGTGGGTTCTTCCTCCGAGGATCAGGGCAAGCGGAGCATGGCCTGATCCCAGGAGGATGTCGGGACGCGGCCACAGCCGCCGACCAGCGGTTCTCGTCACTCCCCGGGAGGCCGGGCCGGACACCGAGCTCGGTACACCCGCCTTCGGGCGCCGGCCCTGGACGCCCAGCTCCGGACGCCAAGCTCCGGACAGGAAAGGGCGGGGTGATCGGTCCGGGTGGGTACTTCGAGGAGGTGCGGCAGCATGGGCCTCGCCGGTGGACGGTCCACCACCACCCATCCCGCAGGGGCCGTGCTCACCGTCGGACAGCGACCTCCCGTGGGGCGAGAAGCGGGCGGGGCCTCGCCGGGGTCGAAGACGGCCTCGCCGAGCTCTCCCTGCTGGGAGCCCTCCCCGCCCCGCACCCGGTACCGCCAGACGCGAACCCGGCCGAAGGTCGTGGCCACCCACCGGGGCTCGGCGCGCGTTTGCGCGGGGCGCGCCCGAGAGGGAGGATGGCATCGTCAGTGCGCGTTCGTGCGGCCGCCTGCCCCCCAGGCACGCCGACAACGAAGGAGGTGCGCATGAGGCGTCTCGCGCTCTTCGCCGCGCTCGTCACCCTGGTGGCCCTGGGCCTCGCGCCGCCGCTGGCGGCGGTCCCGTACGCAGCCACCGCGCCGCTCCAGGCCTCGGGGGCGAGCCCCTTCCCCGCGGGCTGTGGGCTGACCCCAGGCCCCGGGGGGATCGTCTTCCCCGACAGCGAGGTCGAGCCCTGGGTCGAGGTCCACCCCACGGACCCGAGCATCGTGGCCGCGGTCTGGCAGCAGGACCGCTGGTCGAACGGAGGCGCCCGGGGCGACGTCCTGGGCTTCAGCTTCGACGGCGGCGTGACCTGGAGCCTGGTAAACCCGCCCGGGGTCTTCGACTGCTCGGTCCCCGCCGGCGAGTTCGACCGGGCCTCGGACCCCTGGATCAGCTTTGGTCCGGACGGGACGCTCTACGTCATGCACCTGGTCCTGGACATCGAGGCCCTGCCCGGCAAGCCCGGCGGGTTCGGCCCGAACGGGATGATGGTGCAGAAGATCGTCCCGGGGGCGTTCGACGACGGGGCGATCGGCGCCTCCGAGATCACCGACACCCAGCTGATCGCGTTCAACGACGGTGGCGTCTCACGACCGGTGTAAATGACCGTCGGACGTAGCTCCTGGTGATC
>CAYVCH010000113.1:0-7650 GCA_964449755.1 uncultured Actinomycetes bacterium | reverse complement strand
CCACCGACCACCGCCCCCCGATGACCAGCATGGCCAGGGTGGAGAAGGTGAGGGCGAAGAAGAACTGGTCGGGGTCGAAGGCCAGGATGTGCTGGGCGAAGAGGGCGCCGGCGGCCCCCATGAGGGCCGCCGAGAGGAGGAGGGCCCCGAAGCGCGTCCGGGCCACGTTCACGCCGACGGCCCGGGCCGCCAGGGGGTCCTCCCGGGCCGCCATGAGCCGGAGTCCGGGCTGCGAGGCCCGGTACAGGAAGGCCACCAGGCAGGCGGCCAGGAGGCCGCCCAGCGCCACCCAGATCGTGGTGTTCTGGGGGACCCCGAAGATCCCGTACCCGCCACGGGTCACCGAGTCCCAGTTGGCGAGGACGGCGTGGACGAGGACGAGCAGGGCCAGGGTGGCCATGGCCATGGCCAGCTCCCGCATCCGGGCCGCGGCCCCTCCCACCAGGGCTGCCAGGAGGGCCGCCGCCCCCGTGGCCACGAGCACCGAGGGGAGCAGGCCGAGGCGGGTCCCCTCCAGGAACGCTGGCAGCCCCGTCAGGATGTCGGCCTTGAGCGACGGGGGGATCGTGACGAGCGCCGCCGCGTAGGCCCCCAGGCCCACGAAGGCGATGTGGCCGAAGGAGACGATGCCCGAGTTGCCCACGAACACCTGCAGCCCCACCACCATGGTGGCGAGGAGGAAGAAGTCGGTGGCGGTGCGCTGGAGGGGCCGGGTCCCGGCGAGCTGGACCGCGGCCGCGGCGGCCACGAGGGCCACCGACAGCGCCGTCCAGCCGAGCAGGGCCTTCCGCAGCCGCGCCGGACTCATCACGCGAGCTCCGCCCGGCCCAGGATCCCCTGGGGCCGGAAGTACAGGATCACCACGACCACCGACAGGGCGATGGCGTCGAGGAAGGGCCGCCACACGCCGGGCAGCACCACCTCCAGGGCGATCTCCAGGGCCCCCAGGAAGAAGCCGCCCAGGACCGCCCCCGAGAGGTTCCCCAGGCCCCCGATGACGGTGGCCACGAAGGCCGTGAGGACGGGCTCGAAGCCCATGGTGGGCGCCACCGAGGTCCGCCGGGAGACCCACAGGACCCCGGCCACCCCCGCCAGGGCCCCCGAGATGGCGAAGGCGAGGGAGATCACCCGGTTCGCCCGCACCCCCATGAGCCGGGAGACCAGGAAGTCCTGGGAGGCCGCCCGCATGGCCAGGCCCGCCCGGGTGCGGCGGAGGAACAGCGTGAGCCCGAGGAGACAGGCCACCCCGATGCCCAGGGTGATGAGGGGCAGCACCCCGACGCGCACGGCGCCCAGGCGCACCGCGTCGTTGAAGAACTCCGGCACCGGCACCCCCTGGGGCCGGGGCGAGATGACCTGTCGGATCAGGTTCTGGATGATGACGGCCAGGGCGAAGGACGAGAACAGCCGCACCACCGGGCTCGCCCGCCGGAGGGGCCGGAAGGCCACGAACTCCATGGCCATGGAGGTGAGGACGGCCACCGGCACGGCGCCCAGGACCATGGCCCAGAAGGGCAGGTGCCGCCGGGCGAGCAACAGCATGGCGTAGCCGGCCACGGTGACGAGCTCCCCGTAGGCGAAGTTCAGCAGCCCCATGACGCTGAAGACCACGGCGAGGCCCAGGGCGAAGAGGGCGAAGATGCTGCCCAGGGACAGCGCGTTCACCACCTGCTGGACCAGCTCGGCCATCAGCCGCTCCACCTCCGCCGCTGCCCCACCGTCAGCCGCCCCCGATGCCGAGGTAGGCCCGCTCCAGCCCCACCTCCCTCGACCGCAGCTCCTCCCCGCTGCCCGAGAGCACCACCTGTCCCACGGCCAGGACCGAGGCCCGGTCGGCCACCTCCAGGGCCCGGTGCACGTTCTGCTCCACGAGCAGGATCGTCACCCCCTCCGCCCGCAGCCGCCGGACCATCTCGAAGACCCGGTCCACCACGATGGGGGCGAGGCCCAGGGAGGGCTCGTCCAGGAGCATGAGGCGGGGCCGGGACATGAGGGCCCGCCCGATGGCGAGCATCTGCTGCTCGCCGCCGGAGAGGGTACCGGCGAGCTGTCCGGCCCGCTCACGAAGGACCGGGAACATCTCCAGGGTCCGCTCCAGGTCGGCGGCGACGGCGGTCCGGTCCCGGCGGGAGATGGCCCCCACCTGGAGGTTCTCCGCCACCGTGAGGCGGGGGAAGACCAGACGCCCCTCGGGCACCAGGGCGACGCCGCGGCGGACCACCTCCTCGGGGGGCAGGCCGTCGATGCGACCCCCGTCGTAGAGCACCCGGCCGGAGGCCGGGGCCACCGCCCCGGCCACCGCCTTGAGCAGGGTGGACTTGCCGGCGCCGTTGGGCCCCAGGACGGCGACGATCTCGCCGGCGGCCACCTCCAGCGAGACCCCGCGCAGGGCGAGGACGGGGCCGTAGGCGACGACCAGGCCCTGGACCGAAAGGAGCGGGCCGCCTCCCGTCACGCCTCCCCCGGGCCGGCCCCCTAGGCCTAGGGCTCCGGCACGAACGACGGGTAGAAGGCACCCGCGAGGGTCATGACGTCCCCGTCCATCCGGACCAGCGAGACCTCCTTCTCCCAGCGGCGGGTGTCGGGGTTCATCCGGATGGTACCGGTGACGCCGTCCCACACCACCGTGGCCAGGGCCCCGGCAATGGCGTCGGGCTCCGCGCTCCCGGCGGCCTCGATGGCCGACTTCAGGGCGTAGATCTCGTCGTAGCCGACCCCCACGACCACCGACACGGGCGGGCTGCCGGTCTCCTCCTCGTACCGGGCGTCGAACTCCGCCAGGGGCGTCCCCTCGGCCGGGAAGGCGTGGGTGGTGAACACGAAGCCGTCCAGGGCCCGGGCGCCGGTCTCCAGGAGGGCGGCGTCGTGGTTGCCGTCGGTGGAGATGACCGGCGTCTCCACGCCGGCCTGGCGGAGCTGCCGGAGGAACACCGGCGTGTCGGGGATGAACATCGGGGTGAAGATGACGTCGGGCTGCGGTTCCAGGGCCGCGATCTTCGTCACCTGGGCCGAGTAGTCCCCGGCCCCGATCTGGTAGGAGTCCTGCCCGATCACCTCGCCCCCGCCCCGCTCGAAGGTCTCCTGGAAGTACCGCGGCAGGTTCGCCGTGTAGGGGATCTCCTCGGAGCCCAGCAGGTAGGCGGTGCGGTAGCCCTGGTCCAGGGCGTACTCGGCGGCCACGGCGCCCTGGACGTTGTCGCTCATCACGAGCTGGTAGGCGCAGGGGATGTCCTGGGTGAGGGTGGGGGCGGTGCTGTCGCCGGTGGAGGTCGGGATCCCGGCCTGGCAGACGAGCTGCGACTGGGCGAGGAAGGAGTCGGCGGTGGTCCCGATCATGTAGACCACGCCCTCGTCCAGCACCTCCTGGGCCAGGCGGGTCCCCAGGGCCACGTCGTTCTTGTTGTCACGGAAGACGACCTCCAGGGGCCGCCCCAGGACGCCGCCGGCCGCGTTGATCTCCTCGATGGCGAAGCGGGCCCCGTCCAGGATGGGCTGGTCGTAGTAGGCGTAGATCTCCGAGAAGTCGCCCACGTAGCCGATCTTGATGGGCTGGGCCTCGGCGGGCGCGCCCTCCTCCGCCGCCCGCTGGCAGGCGGCGGCGGTGAGCGCCAGCGCGAACGCGATGACGAACCCCTTGCGAGCCATTGGCCACCTCCCCACGAGCCGGGCCGCGATGGTACCCCAGGGCGCCCGGGGCGTGCAACGGACGTTACAGAACTTGCGGCCGGTTGCCCCATTTGGTACTGAATGCTCCACATGGCCGCGCCGGCTGAGGAGACCAGGGCCACCGTCGGGGAGCTCGTTCTGCGGGCCCTGGGGAACCTCACGCCCTCGGAGCGGCGAGTGGCCCACGTCCTCCTCGCCACGTACCCGACGGCGGGCCTGGAGACCGTGGCCCGCCTCGCCGAGCGGGCCGAGGTGAGCGGCCCCACGGTCATGCGGTTCGTGGCCAAGCTGGGCTTCGGCGGCTTCCCCGAGTTCCAGGAGGCCCTCCGCCAGGAGGTCCAGGCCCGGATCAGCTCTCCCCTCACGCTCTACGGGCGCCGGCCGGGGCGGGACGGCGGGATGCTCGCCTCGGCGAGGCAGCGGTTCGTGCAGTCGCTGGAGACGACCTTCCGGACCGTGGCCTCCACCGACTTCGACGCCGTCGTGGAGCTCCTCGCCGACCCCCGCCGGACGGTCCTCTGCACCGGGGGCCGCCACAGCCAGATCCTGGCCTACGCCCTCTACGCCCACCTCCACATGCTCCGGCCCGGCGCCCGCTTCGTCGGCGGGCCCGCGCCCCGGGTGGACGAGCTGGTCGACGTCGGGCCCCGGACCGTCCTCGCCGTCTTCGACTACCGCCGCTACCAGCGGGACACCATCGAGTTCAGCCTGGCGGCGGCGGAGCGGGGGGCGGCCATCGTGCTCTTCACCGACCACTGGCTCTCCCCCATCGCCGAGGTGGCCCGGCACGTGCTGCCCTCGTCGGTGGAGGCGGCGAGCCCCTTCGACACCCTGGTGCCCGCCCTGGCCCTGGTGGAGGCCCTGGCCGGGGCCCTCCTGGTCCGCCTGGGCGAGGGGGCCCGGCGGCGCATGGAGCGTCTGGAGGAGGGGCGGGTGGGGTTCACCTGGGGGGAGGAGCTCCCGGGGGCCCTCCTGCCCCGGAGCGGGGCCGCCGGCCGGTGACGCCCGCGGCCCCTACGCCCGGATGCCGTGGAGGCGCCGGCCGTTCTCGGCCAGGACCATCCGCCCGAACCGCTCGGCCTCGGCGGCGGTCAGGTGGCCGCGCTCCACGAAGCCCTGGAGGACCCTGGTCAGGGCCCCCCGAGCCAGGCGGGCGGCAAGCCAGAAGGCCTCGGGCTCGCCGGTGGCGTCGGAGCCGTAGAGGACCTTGCCGGCGGGGGCCGTGCCGAGGATCACCTCGAGCCCCCAGTCCACCATCCCCCAGCCCCAGGGCACGAGCTCCGAGATGTCGAGGTACACGTTGGTGAGGACCGAGGCCACGTAGGCGGCCTCGGGCATCCAGGGGTAGCCGGCGTGGACGAGGACGACGGCCTGGCCCTGGTGGTCCACGAGGAGCGGGAACAGGTCGGCCGGACGGGCCCGGGCGAGCTGGATGTCGGGGTCGCCCGCCCCGCAGTGGATGTGGAAGGGCCGGTCGTGCTCCCTGGCCACCGCCAGGGCCCGCCGCAGGAGGAAGTCGCGGACGGCCTTCGCGTGGTCCCGCCCCTCCCGCCAGCCGTCCCCTCGCCACCGGTCGAAGGCGGCCCTGGCCTCGGCGGGGGAGGGGTCGCCGACGTCGAGGCCGGTCCGGTAGGCGATGATGGACTTGTAGGCCACGCACCGGGGGTCGGCGGCGGCGGCCCGGGCCTCCTCCTCCACTCCCTGGACCAGGTCGTCGAAGCTCCCCTCCCGGTGGCGGAGGATCCAGGGCTCCAGGCGGGCCACCCGGTGGGCGGGAACGCCGATGCTGGCCGTGACCTCCTCCACCGGGACCGGCTCCGGGAACCCCTCGTCGGAGAGGACCCCCACGACGCGCTCGGCCTCGAGCAGCCCCTTCGTGTAGCCGACGGGGTCGGCCCGGAGGGCCGCGTCCCGGGCCGCCGTCACCGCCTCCCGGGTGGGCTCGCAGCCCAGGTGGTCGGCGAGCCACCGCCGCAGGGCCAGGGCGAGGACCGTGGAATCGGTGAAGGCGTCGGCCACCGGCCACCGCTCGGCGGGGACCCGGGAGGAGGACAGGAAGGCCTCGCCCATGAAGGTGAGGCGGGTGTCGAACCCTTCGGAGCCCCGGGCCAGCAGCTCGTCCAGGCGGTAGGGGTGGGTGTGGGCGTCGAAGACCTCGGCGTCGGAGAGCTCGACCCAGGCCATCTCCGCAACACCTCCTCGCCGCTTACGCCCCGACGCTACCAGCCCGCCTCAGTAGCGCCAGCGGTGGGCCCGGATGACCTCCTCCTCGTCCTTGCCGGCGAAGGTGGCGAGCTCCCCCCGGCGGGTGGCGAGGAAGGCGTCCATGAGCGTGTCCCCCATGGCCGCCCGCAGCAGCGCCGACCGCTCCAGCTCGGCCACGGCCTCCTCCAGGGAGGCGGGGAGCTGGCGGATGCCCGCCCGGCGCCGGCGGGCCGCCGGGATCCCGGAGGGGTCCTCGGTGGTGGGCTCCGGCAGCCGGGCCCCCCGGTCGAGGCCCGCGACCCCCGCGGCGATCACCGCCCCCAGGGCGAGGTAGGGGTTGGCCGAGCCGTCCACCGGCTTCAGCTCCATGTTGGCGGCGGTCTCGCGGGTCCCCACCATGCCGGTGATGAACCGGAGGGCCGCCTCCCGGTTCTCCCGCCCCCAGCAGGTGAAGGCCCCGGCCCACATGTGGGGTCGCAGGCGCAGGTAGCTGGCGGCGCTGGGGCAGGTCACCCCCACCACGGCGGGCAGCTCGGCCAGGAGCCCCGCCGAGAAGGCCTCGGCCTCCCGGGCCATCCCCTCGGGCCCGTCGCCGCCGGCGAAGAGGTTCCGGCCCCGGCGGTCCCACAGGCTGAAGTGGAGGTGGCAGCCGTTGCCCACGGCCCCGGCGAAGACCACCGGGGCGAAGGAGGCCTCCAGGCCGTGGCGGGCGGCGGCGGAGCGGATGGTCTGGCGGACCACGAGGAGGGTGTCGGCGGCCCCCACCGGGTCCCGGGCGGGGAAGGACAGCTCGAACTGGCCGGTGGAGTACTCGGGGTGGAACTTGTGGAAGCCCACCCCCTCGGCGTCGAGGGCCCGGAGGAGCTCGGTGGCGAAGCCGGCGTGGCGGGTGAGGACCTGGGGGCTGTAGCCGGGGCCGGTGTGGGCGGGGACGGGCTCCCCCTCGGGGCCGAGGCCCGCGGGCAGCTCCGGGCGGCGTCCCAGGAAGAACTCCACCTCGAAGGCGGCCCGCAGCTCCAGCCCCCGGGCGGCGAGCCCGGCCACCTGTCGCTTCAGGAAGGAGCGAGGGCAGGCCGGGAAGACCTCCCCCTCCTGGTCGTAGAGGTCCACCGGGGCCAGGGCCCACCCGGGCATGGGCCCGACGGCGACGGTGGCCGCGGGGTCGGGCACGAGGCGGTAGTCGCCGGAGGGGCCCTCGAAGCCCGGCGCCTGGACGATCCGGTCGTCCACGCAGAAGACGGAGAACAGGCTGGACATCCCGACCCCGAACCGGGCGACCTCCTCGAAGCGGGAGCGGGGCACCGACATCAGCCGGGTGACCCCCGCGTTGTCCACCATGGCGCAGGCGACGAACTCCACCCCCACCCGGGCCAGGCGCCGGGCCACCTCCCGGGCCTGGGCGCCGGCGTCTCCGCCGGGCCGCGGGGGCGCGCCTCGGCCCGGCGTCCCCCGACTCCCCGACCCCGCCCGGCGCGCCATCCCCCGGGCCCTACGAGGCGTCGTCCTCGGAGAAGGACTCCCGGAGGAGCAGGCTCTGCTGCTGGAAGGCCCGCCGGGGGTCCTCTCGCTCGTTCATGAGGGCCAGCTCCTGGGTGAGGAGGCGGGCCAGGTGGCGGGTGAAGGTCTCCCGCTTCGCCGCCTCGTGCCGGTAGAGGGGGTGGTCCCGGTTGATGTAGATGACGGTCCCCTCGGTGAAGGACTCCGGCCCGTCGGGCCCGAACTGGTCGATGCAGCAGGTCACGCCGGTCTCCCCCATCCGCACCCGCTGGACCACGGCGT
>CAYVCH010000112.1:0-7760 GCA_964449755.1 uncultured Actinomycetes bacterium | reverse complement strand
GAGGACACGGCGACGCCCTGGGGCCTGTTGAACTGCCCCGGCCCGGACCCGCCGGAGCCGATGGCGACGAAGCTGCTGGTGGCGGGGTCGAAGACCTGGAGGCGGTCGTTCCGGGTGTCCGCCACCCACACCCGCCCGTCGGGCGCGACGTCCAGGTCCTCGATGTAGTTGAACCTCCCGACCCCGCTCCCCGAGCCGCCAAAGGTGGAGGGCACGCCCGAGAGGTCCGGCGGCCACCGCTGGATCCGGTCGTTCCGGGTGTCCGCCACCCAGACGGAGCCGTCGGGTCCCACCGCCACCCCCTCCGGCCAGGAGAGCTGCCCGGGGCGGGTGCCGCGGCTCCCCGCCGCTCCGGCGAAGGAACCGAAGGCGTCGAACCGCTCGAGCCGCTGGTTGAGCCGGTCGACGACGTAGACGTCGCCGCTGGCGGCCGTGGCCACCCCGAAGGCCTCGGCGAAGCCCGGCAGGGGGGCAGCGAAGAGCTCGATCTGACGGACCATCAGGCCGGTGGCGTCCCACACCTGGATGCCGTTTCCCCACAGATCGGCCGTGAGCACGGTGCCCGTGGGGTCCACCGCCACCCGCCGGAGGGAGTCGATGAAGCCCCAGTCGGCCGGCGGGTCCGGGCAGGGGTCGGGGCTCTCTGGGCAGTTTCCCCCGAAGGCCCCCACCCACGCGGGAGGCGACACGGTGAGGTCCCACATGGCCACCCGGTTGTTCCCGGTGTCGGAGACGTAGGCCACACGTCCGTCGGGGCTGAAGTCGACGTTGTAGGGGAAGTTGAGCTGGCCATCGCCGTGGCCTCCGGGGAGGCCGTCCCCCAGGACGACGGCGGGGGTCGTCGTCCAGCTCCCCGACGGGGTCACGTCGAAGGCCTTCACCTGGTGGTGGGCGTAGTCCGCCACCCAGACCCTGCCGTCGGGTCCCCGGGCCACGTCCCGGGGGGCGTCGACGCCGAGGACCTGTCCCGAAGGTGAGGTCCACAGCCAGGTGCCGTCCGCGTCGAAGGCCTTGATGAGGTCCTGACCCGTGGAGGCCACGAGGAGCTGGCCGTTGACGCTGTCCCAGGTGACGCCGATGGGCGTGTTCAGGCAGGTACTGCAGGTCCCCGCGCCCCCCCGGCTCCACAGCCAGTTCCCCGAGGCGTCGAAGGCCTGGACCCGGTTGTTCCCGGCGTCGGCGACGAAGATCCGCGAGTCCGGGCCGACGGCCACGTCCCGGGGGGAGGCGAACTGCCCGTCGGCGGACCCGTAGGCACCGAACCCACCGAGCCTCGTGCCGTCAAGCCCGTAGAGCAGGATCCTGTTCAGGCCCGTGTCGGCGACGACCACCCGTCCCAGGGCGTCGTCGAACTCCAGGCCCGAGGGGTACATGGCAGCCAGGGCGGGTCCGGCCAGGGTGCCCGCGAAGACGACGGCGGCGGAGGCGGGCGCGGGCGGCAGCGTCCCCCCAGCGAGGGCGGCCGCCCAGGCCACGGCCAGGCCGAGGCCCCGCCGCCTCACGCGCTCCCCCCTCCCGCACCCACGAGCCTGGCACGCTCCCCTGCACCCTGCCGCACCGGGTAGCCGTGGCGCGCCAGCGTGGGGCCGAGGACCCCCTCGAGGAGGGCCACGTCCCGGGTGGTGAGCTCCCGCCGGAAGCCCTGGGCCCGGCCGGCGTCGAACCGGTGGCGACGAAAGCCACGCTCGAAGGCCGTCGACCACGAAAGCCCGAGGAAGCGGAGCAGCTCCCCCGTCCGCTCCCTGGGGGCCGACAGGAGGTCCTCGTAGCGGACCTCCGTCCAGGCCCCCTCGGGGACCGCGGCCCGGGCCACATCGAAGGCCTCCATGAGGAGCTTCCACTGCAGCCCGGCCAGGACGACGAAGGAGCGGCCGGTCTCCTCCCAGGCCCGGCGGTCCGCCTCGGGCAGTGGCCCGAAGGTCCAGGCCTCGGGCCCCTCGAACCCCCGCCACCAGGCCTGCTGGACGAGGGACGCGGCCACCGCCCGCCCGTCCCGGACGACATGGACGAAACGGGCCTCGGGGAAGACCCGGGAGAGCAGGCCCGCCCGGGGCCAGCCCGTGAACTTGTGGAGGAAGACGGGCTTGCCCTGGGCCGCCGCCCGTTCCTCGAAGAACCGGCGGAGGCGCCGGGCCAGCCAGGGGGCCGCGTCGTCCGCCCCGAGGTCCCGAAGGGGGGCCACCAGCATCGGCGACACCCGCCGTCCGAGCACCCGGTAGCCCTCGGAGGGGGCGAAACGGACCCGGCCCTTCTCGGTGAGCCAGGGGGGGACACGCCGGTAGACGGCGTTGTTCCAACGGCCCTTCAGCGGCAGGCTCGGGAGCCGGTCCTGCAGGTTCGACAGGAACCCGACGTCGGGGTGGCGGGCGAGCACCTGGTGGACGAGGGTGGAGCCGCAGCGGCCAACGCCCAGGACGAAGACGAACCGGGTCCCGCCGCTACCGGCCACGGCGCTCTCCGAGCTCGTACCCGTAGGCCTCGAGGCGGGCGGCCTGGACGGCGGTGATGGTGGCGACGGCCCGGGGATCCAGCCGCACCCGCCAGGCCTGGTTCCGGTCGGGGTAGGGCAGGCCCGTGGCCAGCCGCAGCCACTCCTCGGCGCGCGGCAGCCGCAGGAACTCGGCCACCCGCCGCAGGGTTCCCGGGGGGTCGGCGACCAGGGACTCGTAGGAGAGGCGGAGGACGCGGTCGGCGGGGACCGCCTGGATCCCCTCCTCGACGGCCTGAAGCTCCGCCACCCAGTTCCGGGCACACAGCTCCCAGGGGTCCCGTCCCTCGGCCACCCACTGGGCCGGGGTTCCCCCGTACCACCACACGACACTTCCCTCCCACCAGTCCACCCGGGACAGGGAATAGGCCACGGCCCGGCCGTCCCGGACGATCCAGAGGAACCGGGCCTCGGGAAAGGCCGCGGCGAGGAAGGGGATCCGCCGGTTGTTCGCCACCCGCTTGTTCACGAACACCGAACCCCCGGCGAACCGGCAGATCCGGGCCACCGCGCGCCGAAGGGCCGACCCCGGCGCCGGGCCGTCGGGCACGCCGCAGCGGGCGAACACCGGCTCCCCCTCGACGGGCATGGGAAACAGGCGCTCCCGCAGCGTGCGCCGTCGGCCGTAGACGTAGGCGTTGCCGCCCCCCGCGAACCAGACCCGCCGGGCTTCCCCGGGGAACCTGCGGGCGAGGCGGTTCAAGGCGGCCAGCCACGGCCGTTCGGGGAACCGGGCCACCCAGTTGGAGATGAAGGCGGTCTCGGGGTGCAGGCAGAGGACCTTGTACAGGAGGGAGGTGCCGGACCGCGCCGGCCCCACGAGGAAGATGGCGGGCCCCGGCTGCCCCCCGGATCTCCTCGTCAGGTCCGCCGGGCGCCCCGTCGACCTGACCCGGCGGCCGGCCTCCGGGCCCTTACGTGTCGCGATCCTCGAACCCGCGATTCCCAAGACGGCAGGTCCTCCCCTCCTCGCCGACCGCCGCCTCCGCCTGCCGGAGGACCGTGGCCGGCCTCCCTCCCCCAGACTGGGGTCACCCGCCGGACCCATGAACCTCCCCAGTCTGGCAGATGCCTTCCAGGGTATCCACCCCCCTTCGGCGGGAGCCTCGGAGACCTTCGGCCTAGACCGATGGCCCTACCGCTCGGTCCCGTCCCGAGACTCCCGCTGTCGCCGCCAGGCCGCGTCAAGTCGCCCCTGCAGGTCCCGGCAGCGCGCGAGGACGGCGGGATCGATACCCGGAGGTCTCCCTCCACCCCCCTGGCCCGGGCGGACGTGGGCCACCATCTCCGGACGGAAGGCGAGGCCGAGGAAGGCACAGAGCCAGCGCATCTCCGACTCCGGGTCGCGGAGGAACGCCTCGTAGGACACGAGCGCCACGTCCCGGCGCCCGGCCAGACCGAGGTCGAAGTAGAGGGAGTTCCGGACGAGCCAGAACAGGGCCGCCCCCGTCTCGGGCGTCATCCGCTCGTAGTCGAAGGACCGGAGCAGCTGGAAGGTCCCTTCCGACAGGCCTCCGGCCTGCCACATCCCGGCCCCTCGACCCTCGGCGATCCGACGAAGGGCCTCCCGGTTGCTGGCTCCGAACTTCGCCACCGCCGAGCGGACCCGGCCTTCCACGGAGCGGTAGACCCACACGCCGTAGCCCGGGCTCGGCGTCCCCAGGGTGTCCAGCAGCTCGCCCACGCGGTGGGAGTCGCACAGGGGCTTGAACAGGACGTACCGGTGGCGGCTCCCGACGACGAGGGCCCGGATGCGGGGGTCGGGGCGGAGACGGAACCGGTCGAAGGCCCGGCCGTCGTTCTCGTTGAAGACCTGGAACTCCGGAGCCCACTCGAGACCCCGGACGACCATGTTCGTCCCGGACCGCTGGACCCCGACGACGAACACGGGGGCCGCCCGGGGGGATGCATCGTGGGAGCGCCGCCACCGCCACTTCGCCGCCGCGACGCGGACCCGGTCCAGGGGGTCGAGGCGGTCCTCCTCGATGCGCCGGCCGATCCCCTCCCTCCGGGCCCAGACCAGGTGGCGGACGGCCCGGCGCGCGAAGCGCCGGAGGGCGGCTTCCCCACCGTCGCCCACGTGCCTCAGGCCCCCCGCGGCGGGGGCCCACCGACCTCCGAGCGGGGCGAGGGCCGACCCCAGTGGGCCGCCACCTCACTGGAGCGGTGCCTCACGACCCGCATCCTACCGGCCTTGCGCCGTCGGCCGGACGGGGCAGGGCGCATCCTCCCTTCGGCCGCTGGCGTCAGCCCCTCTCCGGCACTATGCTGTCCGCCGTTCATGAACATGCCCCGGTCGCCCCAGGCCCTTCCCCACACCGGAGGCCGCCCATGCCCCTGAAGGAGGCCGCCGGCCACCCGGGAGGAGGCGCCAGGGAGCTCGAACGGGACCTCGCCATCCTCTGGGAGCGCAGGTGGCTGGTGGCGGCCACCGTGGCCCTCGCCATCGGGGCCGCTGCGGCCGTCACCGTCCTCCAGATCCCCGTCTACACGGCCACGGCGAAGGTCCTCGTGAAACCCACCGGCGTCGACCTGTCCCAGGTGGGCCCGGCGGGGGTGGACCGGCTGGTCAGCCTCCCAACGGAGGCGGAGATCGTCCGCTCCAGCGACGTGGCGGCCATCGCGGCGCGCCAGGGCGGCCTCGGTCCCTCCCCCGCCGCCCTCCTGGACCAGGTCGCCGTGGAGGTTCCCACGGGCGCCCAGGTGCTGGAGATCCGGTACTCCGACCCAAACCCGGAGCGGGCCCGCCAGGGGGCCCTCGCCTTCGCCGAGGCCTACCTCCGCTTCAAGGAGGACCAGGCGGTCTCGGCCCTCTCGGAGCAGATCGCCGCCTACGAGGCGCGGATCGAGGAAGCCCAGAACCGGATCCGCGAGCTCGAGCGGTCCGGGGACCCTCAGGCGTCCGGCCAGATCCGCCAGCTGCAGGGCGAGGTCACCCTGCTGCGGATCCGCATCAGCGACGTCACAGGCCTCAACACCGACCCCGGCAGCGTCGTCTCGCGGCCCGAGCTCCCCCGGACCCCGAGTAGCCCGAACCGCGAGCTGAACCTCGGCCTCGGGCTCTTCGCGGGCGTCTTCGCCGGCGTCGGTATCGCCCTCCTGCGGGCCCGGGTGGACCCCAGGGTGCGGAGCCGCTGGGCGCTCGAGCAGGCCCTGGGGGCGCCCGTCCTGGCCATCGTCCCCCACGTCCGCATCCTTCGGGAGGCGAGGTCGCCAGTGGTCGTGGCCCTCCGCGAGCCCCACAGCCCGGCCTCGGAGGCCTTCCGGAGCCTCCGCACCGCCCTCCTGGCGGCCAGGGCCGAGCACGGCCTCCAGGCCGTCATGGTCACCTCCGCCACCGACGAGGAGGGCAAGACGACGACGGCGGTGAACCTCGCCACCGTCCTGGCCCAGGCCGGGCAGCGGGTCCTCCTCGTCTCCGCCGACCTGCGCCGTCCCAACGCCCACGAGTACTTCGGGCTTCCCCGGTGGCCGGGGCTGACGGACGCCCTGGCGGGCGACATAGCCTGGCAGGAGGCCATCCAGGCCGCCCCGGACGTGCCCGGCCTCGCCGTCCTCGCCGCCGGGGCGGGCGCCGAACGCCCGGCCGAGGTCCTCCAGTCGCCGGAGATGGAACGGTTTCTCCAGGAACAGCGGGGCCTCCAGGACTTCTTGGTCCTGGATTGCCCGCCCCTCCTCCTCGTCGCCGACGCCCTGGGGCTCGCCCGCATGGTCGACGGCGTCCTCTTCGTCGCCGATGCCCGCTCCACCACCCGTGCCGCGATCGCGGAGGCTCGCATGCGGCTCGCCCAAATGCACGCCCCCCTCACCGGTGGCGTGCTGAACGGCTTCCGACCCTCCCGGGGCTACGGGTATGGCTATGGCTACGCGCACGCGTACGCGCCGCTGGCAGCGGCGACCGGCGACGGCAGCCGACCGTGGACGGTCGTCCCCCTGGCCGGGGAGGCCATCGGCCCGGGCGGCGGGCCGCCCTCCACCTGACCTGGGGCCGCCCGGCACGTCCCCCACGCGGCGCAGCGCCGTGGCCGACGGCTGCACCTGACCTCGGGGCCGCTCAGTACGCTCCCCGCCCGGACAGGGCGGCCGGGAGGGTCCGGAGCAGGAGCCTGACGTCGAGGCCCAGGCTCCAGGTGGTGATGTACTCGAGGTCCATCCGGACCCAGGTGGCGTAGTCCAGGTCGTTCCGGCCGCTCACCTGCCAGATACACGTGATGCCGGGCGTGACGCTCAGGCGCTGACGCTCCAGGGGCCCGAACCGTTGCCACTCCTCCGGCAGGGGCGGCCGGGGACCGACGAGGCTCATCTCTCCCCTGAGGACGTTGACGAGCTGGGGTAGCTCGTCGATGGAGAGCTTGCGCAGGATTCGCCCCACCCGGGTGACCCGCGGGTCGCGGCGGATCTTGAACACGGGGCCGTCCATCTCGCTGACGGACAGCAGCTCCCGCCGCTCGCGGTCCGCCGCCGGCCGCATCGTGCGGAACTTGAGCATTCGGAAGGGCCGGCCGTCCCGGCCCACCCGCTCTTGGACGAACAGGACGGGGCCCCGGGAGGTGAGGGCCACCAGGGCCCCGGCGAGCACGAGGAGGGGGGAGAGGACCACGAGGAGGACCAGGCTCCCCACCACGTCCACCGCCCGCTTCACCGCGAGCTTCCATCGAGGTGCCTGGAGGAGCCCGCGTCCGTCGAGGACGAGGGCTCCCTCGAGGCCCGTGAGGTCGAGGACGGCCTCCTCTCCACAGAGGTCGACGACGGCCGTCCCAGCGCCGGGGCTGGCCAGGCCCGGAGCGACGGGAACCTCCCGTGGTAAGGGGTCCGACTCGAACAGGGACACGCTCTCGGTTCTCATCCCTCCCTCCCCCGTATGGGCCAGGCGCACCGGTCTCCGCTCCTCCCGTTGGGGGCGCGATCTCGCCGGCAGGCTGACCCCCCTGTGGGGCCGATTATCCGGGGGCCGGGGGATGTTGTCTACCCGCCAAAGGTCCCGGTCCGCCTCGGCAGGACGCCTTAGGGCCTTCGACCCACACGGGAGCTGTGGTGGGAGACGTGACCCGGGGTCAGCTCACCTCGGGGGTGACATCGCGCAGTTCACGCAGGAGCAGGTCGGAGAGGAGATCGTCCTCCCGGACCCTCCCCTCCAGGTTCCATTCCCCCGCCCAGGTGGCCAGGGCCTCCCGGGTGGGCTCGTCCAGGGCCCCCGTCTCGGGCCCCCGGTAGCGGCCCAGGGCGCCCAGCCGCCGCTGGACCTCCCGGACCAGCTCCGGCGTGGCCTCGT
>CAYVCH010000111.1:0-7809 GCA_964449755.1 uncultured Actinomycetes bacterium | reverse complement strand
CCGGGCGGGCCCCGGCCGGGACCCTCAGCCCCTCCGGCGGGCAACCACCCGGGTGGGGCGCACCACCAGCTCCCGCACGGCGGCCAGCTCCCGCTCCCCCACGCGGGCCCTGACCAGGGTCCCACCGCCGACGGGCTCCGCCGAGAGCACCTCCGCCTCCCGGTATAGCCGGGCGGTCACCTCCTCCCGCCCGTAGGGCACGAGCAGGATCACCTCCACCGGCGGGCGGGGCAGCTCCCGGGCCGTCCGGTCCAACAGCTCCTCCAGGCCCTCCCCCGTGAGGGCCGAGATCTGGACCGCGTCGGGGAACCGGCGGGCCAGGCGGGCCCGCTCGAGGCCCCCGAGCAGGTCCACCTTGTTCACGGCGAGCAGCTCGGGGACCCCGCCCGCGCCGATCTCGCTCAGCACCTCCCGCACCGCGCCGACCTGCCGCTCGAGGGCCGGCGAGGACCCGTCCGCCACGTGCAGGACGAGGGAGGCGAGGGCCACCTCCTCCAGGGTGGAGCGGAAGGCCTCGACGAGGTCGTGGGGGAGCTTCTCGACGAAGCCCACGGTGTCGGAGACGACGGCGCGGCGCCCGCCGGGGAGGACCACCCGGCGGGTGGTGGGGTCGAGGGTGGCGAAGAGCTGGTCGGCCACGAGCACCCCCGCCCGGGTGAGGGCGTTCATGAGCGTCGACTTGCCGGCGTTGGTGTAGCCGACGATGGCCACCTGGGGCACCCCCCGCTCCAAGCGTCGGGACCGCTTCAGCTCGCGGGCCCGGGCCAGGTCCCGGATGTCCGCCCGGAGCCTCGCGATCCGCCGTCGGATGTGCTGGCGGTCCACCTCGAGCTTCGTCTCGCCGGGGCCGCGGGTCCCGATGCCGCCCCCCAGGCGTGACATGGCCTCGCCCCAGCCGCGGAGCCGGGGCAGGAGGTACGTGAGCTGGGCCAGCTCCACCTGGGCCCGGCCCTCCCGGGACCGGGCGTGGAGGGCGAAGATGTCCAGGATGAGGGCGGTCCGGTCGATGACCTTGACCCCGAGACGCTCCTCCAGGTTGCGGAGCTGGGCGGGCGTCAGCTCGTCGTCGAAGATCACCAGCTCGGCCCCGGTGCGGTGGATCTCCCGGTGGATCTCCTCCAGCTTCCCCCTGCCCACGAAGGTGGCGGGGTCCGGGTCGGACCTCGCCTGCACGAGCCGGGCCACCGCCTCCGCGCCGGCGGTGTCGGCCAGGGCGGCCAGCTCGTCCAGGCTGGACTCGTCGACGCCCCGGCCGACGCCCACCAGGACGGCCCGTTCGGGGATGCGAGGCCGCCAGGTCGCGGAGAGGGGCGACTCCACGACCGCCCCCCGGCCCCCCCTCGCGCCGTCCGACCGGCCCGTCCCCCGGGCGCCTGCAGGTCCTCCGCCCATCAGCCTCCCAGGGCCCGGGCGATCCGCTCCATGGCCTCCTCCAGCCGCTCGTCGGGACAGGTGAGGGAGATGCGGACATACCCCTCCCCGTTCGCCCCGTACCCGCTGCCCGGCGCCACGAAGACCCCCGCCCGGTCCAGCAGCCAGTCCGCGAACTCCACCGAAGCCCTGCCGTCGGGCGTCGGGACCCACACGTAGATCGAGCCAAGGGGAGGCGTGAGCGACCACCCCAGGCCGTTCAGGGTCTTCACCACCAGGTCCCGCCGCCGCCGGTAGGTGGCCCGCAGCTCCTCCACGTGGTCCATGGGCCCGGTGAGGGCCGCCACGGCCGCTCGCTGGACCGCCGTGAACTGGCCCGAGTCGATGTTCGTCTTCACCACCCCCAGGGCCCGGATGGCCTCGGCGTTGCCCACGGCGAAGCCGATCCGCCAGCCCGTCATGTTGCAGAACTTCGACAGGGAGTTGAACTCCACGGCGACCTCCTTGGCCCCCGGCACCTGGAGGACGGAGGGTGCCTGGTAGCCGTCGAAGGTGATCTCCGAGTAGGCGGCGTCGTGGGCGAGGAGGAGGTCGTGCTCGCGGGCGAAGGCCACCGCCCGGGCGAGGAGGTCGAGGTCGGCCACGGCGGCCGTCGGGTTTCCGGGGAAGTTGATGAGCACGTAGCGGCTCCGGCTCGACACCGGCGCCTCCTCGAAGACCGGGAGGAACCCCCCTTCGGCGGGCATGGGGAGGGAGACGGGCGTGCCGCCGGCCAGACGGACGCCGATCCCGTACACGGGGTACCCCGGGTCGGCCACCAGGGCCTCGTCGCCCGGGTCGATGAGGGCCAGGGGCAGGTGGGCGATGCCTTCCTTGGAGCCGATGAGGGCGATGACCTCCGTCGCCGGGTCCAGCTCCACGCCGAAGCGGCGACGGTACCAGCCGGCCACGGCCTCCCGGAAGTCCGCACTGCCGTAGTAGGAGGGATACCGGTGGGTGGAGGGGTCGTCCAGGGCCCGCTTCATGGCCTGCACGATGTGGGGCGGCGTCGGGCGGTCGGGGTCGCCCACCCCGAGGGAGATGACGTCGACCCCGGCGGCCCGCTTGGCCTCGATCTTCTGGTCCAGGGCGGCGAAGAGGTAGGGGGGCAGCGACTCGATCCGTCGAGCGACCCTCACGCTCCCTCCCTTCCCTCGCCGCCTCCCGAGGCCCGGTGGGCGAGCCAGGCAGCGTCCAGGCTCCCCTCGAACACCCGCTCGGCGGGGCCGGTGAGCAGGACCTCGCCGGCCTCGGTCCACTCGACCTCGACGGTCCCCCCCGGGAAGCGGACCTGGGCCCGCCGTCCCACCCGGCCGGCCCGGTGGGCGGCGACGAGGGCGGCGCAGGCCCCGGTGCCGCAGGCGAGGGTCTCGCCGACGCCCCGCTCCCAGACCCGGACCAGGAGCTGCTGCCCCCCTCCGCCGACGAACTCGACGTTCGTGCCCTCGGGGAACAGGGGGTCGGCCTCGACGGCGGGGCCGATCCGTTCGACGGCCACCTCCGCCGGGTCCCCGTCCAGCAGGAGGACGAGGTGGGGGTTGCCCATGGAGATCGCCGAGGCCGGCAGCACCGTCCCGCCGACGTCGAAGGGCTGCTGGAGGAAGGGCTCCCCCTCGGGGCCCCGCATGGGGATCGCCGCCCTGGCGAAGGCCGGCCGGCCCATGCCGACGGAGACCGACCGGACCACCCCGTCCCGCACCTCCAGGCTGAGGTGCCTGCGGCCCGCCCGCGTCACCACGTCCAGCTCGGTCCCGTCGGTGAGACCCCGCTCGTAGACGAGCTTGCCCAGGCACCGGATGCCGTTGCCGCACATCTCGGCCACGCTGCCGTCGGCGTTCCAGTAGTCCATGAAGAAGTCCCCGCCCTCGGCGGCGGTGATCCGGATGACCCCGTCGGCCCCAACCCCGAACCGCCGGTGGCAGAGGGCCCGCACCAGCCACGGCTCCAGGGGGTGCCGGCCCTCCAGGTCCTCCAGGAGGACGAAGTCGTTGCCGGTCCCGTGGCACTTCCAGAACCGCAGCTCCCCCGCGACCGCCCCCGGCTCAGGCATCCCGGAAGAACTCCAGCATCTCCTCCACCAGTCCCACGGCGCCCTCCTCCCCCGCCTCGAACCACCGGATCCGGGGGTCCCTGCGGAACCACGCCATCTGCCGCCGGGCCAGGGCCCTCGTGCGCTTCACCGTGACCGAGACCGCCTCCTCCAGGGACAGCTCGCCCCGGAGGTGGCGGGCCATCTCAGCGTACCCGATGGCCTGGCTGGCGGTGAGCCACCGGCCCAGGCCCCGGTCCAGGAGGCGACGGACCTCCTCCAGGAAGCCCGCCGCCATCATGGACCGGACCCGGGCCTCGATCCGCGCCGCCAGGACGGCCGGGGGCAGGAGCACCCCGGCCGCCCGCACCCGCCCCTCCGGGTACCGCCCCCAGGCCCGGGCGAAGGCGGAGAAGGGCCGGCCCGTCACCGCCGCCACCTCCAGGGCCCGCACCGTCCGGCGAACGTTGGACGGCTCGATGCGGGCGGCCGCCGCCGGGTCCAGCCTGGCCAGGCGGGCGTACAGCCCGTCGGCGCCCAGGGTGGCGGCATCCGCCTCCAGCCGCCGGCGGGTCGCCGGGTCCGTGCCCGGGAACTCCAGGTCGTCCACGACGGCTCGGAAGTACAGCCCCGAGCCCCCCACGAGCAGGGCCCGGCGGCCCCGGCTGGCGATGTCCGCCAGGACCTCCCGGGCCATGGCCTGGTACCGGGCGACGGAGAAGGCCTCCGCCGGGTCGGCGACGTCCATGAGGTGGTGGGGCACCCGGGCCCGGGCGGCGGCGTCGGGCTTGGCGGTGCCGACGTCCATGCCCCGGTAGACGAGCATGGAGTCCACCGAGACGATCTCGGCGCCCAGGTCCCCGGCCAGCAGCAGGGCGGCCTCGCTCTTGCCCGAGGCGGTGGGGCCCACCAGCGCGAGGAGCCTGGTGGGGCGGACCGTCGGCATCTAGGGCGCCCTCACCTCCGCCGGCGCCGGGACGGCGACGGGGCGGGGCGGGCCGTCGGCGCCCTCGACGGCCAGGACCTCGCCGGCCAGGTGGTGGGGGCCGGCGGCCGTGATCCGGGCCCGGAGGAAGGTCCCCGGCGGGAGCTCCTCCCCGAGCACCACCACCCGGTTGGTGCGGGTCCGGCCCTGGGACCCTCCCTTGCGCGCCCGCCCCTCCACCAGCACCTCCACGGCGCGCCCCACCTGCTCCAGGTTGCGGGCCAGGGAGATCTGCTCCTGGAGGGCCACGAGGCGCGCGAAGCGGTCCCGGACCACCGCCGGGGGCACCTGGTCGGGCATGCCCGCCGCCAGGGTGCCGGGCCGGGGGGAGTACCGGAACAGGTAGGCCGAGTCGAAACGGGCCGCCCGGACGACCTCCAGGGTCGCCCGGAAGTCCTCCTCCGTCTCCCCCGGGAAGCCCACGATGACGTCGGTGGAGACGGCGATCCCGGGGATGGCCGCCCGGATCCGCTCCAGCCAGGCCAGGTAGCGCTCGCTCCGGTACGACCGCTGCATGCGGCGCAGGACCCGGTCGGAGCCCGACTGCAGCGGGAAGTGGATGTGCTCGCACACCTTCTCGCACGCGGCCATGGCCTCGATGACGTCGGGGGTGAAGTCGTGCGGGTGCGGGCTGGTGAACCGGATGCGGCGGATGCCCTCCACCTCGTTCACCCGACGGAGCAGCTCGGCGAAGAGGGGACGGCGGCTCGAGCCCGGCACCGTGAGGTCTCGGCCGTAGGTGTTGACGTTCTGGCCGAGGAGCGTGACCTCCACGACCCCCTGTTGGGCCAGGCCGCGGATCTCCTCCAGGACCTCCCCCATGGGCCGGGACCGCTGGGGCCCCCGGACCAGGGGCACGATGCAGAAGGTGCAGCGGTTGTCGCACCCCACCGAGATCGAGACCCAGGCGTGGTGGGCGACGTCGCGGCGGGCGGGCAACGCGCTGGGGAAGACCTCGGTGTACTCCCGCACGTCCATCTGGGGCCCCTCCACCTCCGCCCGCCGCAACAGCTCCAGCAGGGCCGGGAGGGCGTGGGGGCCGACCACCACGTCCACCCAGGGAGCCCGCCGCTGGAGCGCCCCCCGGTCCTTCTGGGCCAGGCAGCCGGCCACCACGATCCGGAGCCTGGGGTTCCGCTCCTTGAGCGGCCGCAGGTGGCCGAGGTTGCCGTAGAGGCGGTTGTCGGCGTTCTCCCGGATGGCGCAGGTGTTGAAGACCACCACCTCAGCGTCGCCGACGTCCTCGGTCCGGACGTAGCCGCTTCCCTCGAGCAGCCCGGCGATGCGCTCCGAGTCGTGCTCGTTCATCTGGCACCCGAAGGTGCGGATCAGGTACCGCCCCGACATCCCCACGTGAGGGTACCGGACCGGCGAGCCGTCCGGAGGGGGCCGCCGCTCGCTTACCGGGCGTACTCCACGGCCCGGGTCTCCCGGACCACGGTGATCTTGATCTGCCCCGGGTACTGCAGCTCCTCCTCCACCTGCTTGGCGATGTCCCTGGCCATGACCTGGGCCTGGAGGTCGTCCACCTCCTCGGGCCGCACGATGACCCGGACCTCCCGCCCGGCCTGCATGGCGAAGGTCTTCTCCACGCCGGGGAAGGACTCGCAGATCTGCTCCAGCCGCTCCAGTCGCCGGACGTAGGTCTCCAGGCTCTCCCGCCGCGCCCCCGGGCGGCCGCCCGAGATCTGGTCGGCCACCTGGGCCAGGACGGCGCTGATGGACCGCTGCTCGACCTCGCCGTGGTGGGACTCGATGCAGTGGACCACCTCCGGCGGCTCCTTCAGCCGGCGGGCGATCTCCGCTCCGATGATCGCGTGGGAGCCCTCCACCTCGTGGGTGACGGCCTTGCCGATGTCGTGCAGGAGGGCCCCCCGCTTGGGGACGGCCGGGTCCACGCCGAGCTCGGCCGCCAGGGCCGCCGCGATGTGGGCCGTCTCCACCAGGTGCTTCAGCACGTTCTGGCCGTAGGAGGTCCGGTACTGCAGCTGGCCCAGGAGCCGCACCAGGTCGGGGTGCATGCCGGTGATCCCCACCTCGGCCACGGCCGCCTCGCCGGCCCGGCGGACCTCCTCCTCGATCTCCTTCACGGAGCGCTCGTACATCTCCTCGATGCGGGCCGGGTGGATGCGCCCGTCGGCCACCAGCTTCTCCAGGGTCAGCCGCGCGGTCTCGCGGCGCACGGGGTCGAAGCAGGACAGGACCACCGACCCCGGCGTGTCGTCGATGACCAGGTTCACGCCCGTCAGGGCCTCGAAGGCCCGGATGTTGCGGCCCTCCCGCCCGATGATGCGGCCCTTCATGTCGTCCGAGGGCAGCGTGAAGACCGAGACCGTCGACTCCGCCGTCTGCTCCGAGGCCACCCGCTGGATGGCGATGGTCACGATCTTCCGGGCCCGCTCCTCCCCCTCCTCCCGGGCCCGCTGCTCGATCTCGCGGACGGTGGACATGGCGGTCCGCTTGGCCTCCTCGACGATCTCGGCCCGCAGGGCCTCCCTGGCCTCCTGGGCCGTCATGCCGGCCACCCGCTCGATCTGCCGCCGGTGGGCCTCGGCCTCCTTCTCCAGCCGCTCCCGGACCTTCCGGAGGGTCCGGTCCCGGTCCTCCAGCTCCCGCTCCCGCCGTTCCACCTCGGCGAGCTTCCGCTCCAGGGCGTCCTCCCGTTGGGCCAGCCTCCGCTCGTGGCCCTTGAGCTCCTCTCGCCGGCCGCGGAGGTCCTCCTCCGCCTGGCGGCGCATGGCCGCGATCTCGTCCTTGACCTCCCGGAGGGCCTCCCGCACCAGGCTCTCGGCCTCGCGCTCCGCCTCCAGGATGACCTTCTGCGCCCGCGCCTCCGCGCTCTGGACGCGGGACGCGGCCACCAGCTTCCGGACCAGGAACCCGATGCCGACACCGGCGAGGAGGGCCAGGGCTCCGACCACCACCTCGCTCATCGTCGCCTCCACGCTGCTCGAAGAAAAGCCGAGCCAGAGGCCTTTCGGGCCCCGTGCTCGGCACGTGCCTGCGAACGCTCAGGGCGAGCGGTGCCTACCCGGCGGCCGCCGCCCTCCCGGATCGTCTCGCTCCCTCGCCTCCCTGTTGGTCTGGCTCACAGCACGCGGTCGAACGTCAGGTTTCCCTCCACAGCCTCTCAAATGCACAATCTACGGCCTGGCCCGGGGTTCGGCAAGGCTTCGGCGGGGGCCCCGGCCATCACGGACCCTCCTCCCCCCCCGGGTCCAGCCCCAGCGCCGCCCGGGCCGCCCGCCTGGCGACCGCCGGGTCGTGACCCCGGCGGACGAGGAACCCGGCCAGGCGCCGGAAGGCCGCCGCCGCCTGCAGCCCCGCCAGGCGCTCGGCCCGGCCGCCGGCCAGCGCCAGCGCCCGTGCCTCGTCGCCCTCCGCG
>CAYVCH010000110.1:0-8188 GCA_964449755.1 uncultured Actinomycetes bacterium | reverse complement strand
AGCCTTCGGGGCGGGACCGAGGGTCAGCTCGGGCATTGGCGGCGCCCCGGCGGCCCGGGTAGCGTGGGCCGCCGGAGGCCGTGCGGACCTACGACGCGATCGTGGTGGGCGGGGGCCACAACGGCCTCACCGCCGCCGCCTACCTCGCCCGGGCGGGCCTCGCCGTCCTGGTCCTCGAGCGGCGGGAGGTGGTGGGGGGAGCCTGCGTCACCGAGGAGATTGCCCCCGGCTGCCGCGCCTCCACCGCCGCCTACATCGCGAGCATGCTGCGGCCCGAGGTCGTCCGGGACCTCCGCCTGGTCTCCCAGGGCCTCCGGATGATCCCCTGCGAACCGGGGGTCCAGGCGGTGGTCCCAGGAGGCGAGGTCCTGCCCTGGTGGTCCGACCCCACCCGGACTGCCGCCGAGCTGGCCCGGCACTCGAAGCGGGACGCGGAGGCCTTCCTCCAGGTCGACGCCGAGCTGAAGCGCCTCGCCGGGTACCTCGAGCCCTTGTTCCTGGAGCCGCCCCCGGACGTCCACGCCCGGGGGCCGGTCCGGGCCCGGGAGGCCTGGAGGCTCTGGCGCCGCCTCCGCCGCCTGGAGGGCGACGGCGTCACCGGGCTGGTCCGGTTCCTCACGGGATCCCTGGGGGAGTTCCTCGACCGGACCTTCGAGTCGGAGGCGGCGAAGGCCCTGTTCCTCGCCAACAACGTCTACGGCACGCACGCCCCACCCTACCGTCCGGGCACCTCCGTCGGCCTGCTGTTCCACCTGCTCTCCGGCGGAGAGAGGGGGAAGCGGGGCTTCTCCGGCCACGTCATCGGGGGCATGGGGGCCATCACCCAGGCCATGGCGGCCTCGGTGCGGGCCTCCGGCGGCGAGGTGCGCACCTCGGCCCTGGTCGCCCGGATCCTCGTCCGGGACGGCCGGGCCCGGGGGGTGGCGCTGGAGGACGGGACGGAGGTGGCCTCCCGGGTCGTGCTCTCGGGGGCCGACCCGAAGCGGACCTTCCTCGGGCTCCTGGAGCCCGGTGACCTGCCCGAGGGATTCCGCCGGGAGGTGGCGGCCATCCGGATGGCTGGGCCCTGCGCCAAGGTGAACCTCGTGCTCGGAGAGGAGCCGAGGGTGCGGGGCATGCCCGAAGGCGCCGACCCCGGCCGGCGGGCCCTGTTCACCCTGGTCCCCTCCCTGGAGGCCGCCGAGCGCTGCTACGACCAGGCGAAGTTCGGGGAGATCCCGGAGGAGCTGTGGGTGGACTGCGTGGTCGCGTCGAACGTGGACGCCACCCTCGCGCCGGCGGGCCGGCACGTCATGACCTGTTTCGTCCAGTACGTGCCCTACCGGCTGCGGACCGGCACCTGGGACGAGGAGCGGGAGCGCCTGGGCGACCTGGTGCTCCAGCGGATCGGGGAGGAGGCGCCCAACGTGCCCGGGGCCGTGGAGGCCCGGCAGGTCCTCACCCCCCTGGACCTCGAGCGGGTCTTCGGCCTGACCGAGGGCAACATCTTCCACGGGGACCTGTCCGTGGACCAGCTGTTCTTCCTGCGCCCGGTCCCCGGGTGGGCGCGGTACCGGACCCCGGTGGGGGGCCTGTACCTGTGCGGGGCGGGGGCCCACCCCGGGGGAGGCGTCACCGGGGCCCCCGGCCACAACGCGGCCCACCGGGTCCTGGCGGACCTGCGGCGCCGCCGGGAGCGCCGGGGCCGGGGGGCGGCTACCGCATGGCCGGCTGGGGAGCGAGGCGCCGGGCGTCCGGCCGGTTCCGGGGATCCAGGCGCCGCAGCCCCAACCCCTCGGCGAGGGCCAGGGCCCGCTCGTACTCCTCCCGGTACAGGGGCCGGGCGATCTCACCGTAGCCCTCACCCCGGGGGACCAGGCCCGCCGGACGGTACTGGGCCATGAGGTTGACGTACGTGCCGGGACCCAGTTCCCGGGCGATCCAGCCGAGGATGGCCTCGGTATCCTCCAGCATGCCGGGCATCACCAGGTGGCGCAGGAGCACGCCCCGGACCGCCAGGCCCCGCTCGTCCAGGACCAGGGGACCCACCTGCCGGTGCATCTCGGCGATGGAACGACGGGCCACGTCGGGGTAGTCGGCCCGGCGCACGTAGCGGCGGGCCCGCTCCCGGCTCCAGAACTTGAAGTCGGGCATGTAGATGCTGACCACCCCGTCCATGAGGGCGAGGCTCGCCTCGGAGTCGTAGGAGCTGGTGTTGTAGACGATGGGGAGGCGCAGCCCCGCCCCCACGGCGATGGGCAGCGCCTCGAGGATCTGGGGGACTACGTGCTCGGGGGTGACGAGGTTGATGTTGTGGCAGCCGAAGGCCTGCAGCTCGAGCATCATCTCGGCCAGGCGCTCCGGGCCCGCCCGCTCCCCCGTCACGTTCCAGGAGATGTCCCAGTTCTGGCAGAACACGCACCGGAGGTTGCAGCCGCTGAAGAAGATCGTGCCGGAGCCGTTCCACCCTCGCAGGCAGTCCTCCTCGCCGAAGTGGGGGAAGTGGGAGGCGACGATGGCCCGCCGGCCGATCCCGCACAAGGCCACCTGGTCCTGGAGGCGGTTCACCTTGCACTCCCGGGGGCAGACCCCACAGGGCCTGGCCAGGAGCTCGAGGCCCCGCTCGGCCCGGCGGGCCAGCTCGCCCGCGCGATGCAGCTCCAGGTATGGCGGCTCCGGCCCGTGGGGCTGGGGCTCGGCTCCGGCGGCGCGGACGACGTAGATCACGGCCCTGCCGCAAGGGTAGCGCGGCGGGCCACGGGAGGGGAGGTCGCGAACCGGGGGCGGGTCAGGGGCCTGTCCGCACCAGAGCCAGGAAGCGGCGGGCGTCCTCCAGCATCGAGAGGTTGTTGAACAGGACCCAGGCCTCCCGGGCGCCGGAGGAGATGGCGTCCCGGCAGCGGGCGAGCAGCTCGTCGAGGTCGGCGTCGGTGTGGCGGTACCGGTAGCCGCCCCGGCCGTGGAGGCGAAAGTAGGCGACCTCGCCGGGGGAGAGGGCCCCGGCCAGCGGGTCCCCGGCGTGGAGGAGGCCGAGCTCCCGGCAGAGGCCGGCCACCAGGGCTGGCGGCCAGCCGCCCCGGGGTTCCCAGGCCAGGCGCAGGCCGTCCCGGCCCGCCCGGGCTGCGAAGCGGCGCAGCCGCTCGACGTTCTCCGGCTCCGGCCGGAAGCTGGCCGGGCACTGGAGGAGCACCACCTCGGCCCCGAGGGCCCGGGCCACCTCCACCGTCCGGGACCAGGCCCGGTCCACCTCCGGGGTGGCGCGGAAGAACCCGTAGGCGTCGGGGGGGCCGGCGAGGGGCTCCCGCAGACGTCGGTAGGTGGGGCTCGTGGCCGGGTGGGTCACGAGCTGCCAGGCCTTCATGGCGAAGCGGAACCCCGGCGGCGCCTCCTGCCGCCACCGGACGGCCGTGGCCACCCGGGGGGGCTGGTAGAAGGTCTGCTGGACCTCGACGACGGGGAACTCGGCCCCATAGCGGACCCGGGCCACGGGGAAGCCGCAGCACCCCACCAACACGGGCGCTCGCATCGGGGAGATCTTCCCCCCTCGGGGACCTTCCGCCCACCGGCCCGACCCCGGGGCCCGGGGGGGTGGCGCTTTCCCCCGCGGCCGCGGCGTGCTTCAGTGGTCGGGTTGCGACCCACGGGAGGCGCGACCATGCGCAGCGGGTTCTGGGTGGGGGCAGGGGCGTTCACGGTGGTGGGTGTGCTCGGGTCGTGGTTCAACGCCGCGGGGCTCCCGGCCCTGCTCGCCCTCTGGCTCCTCGTCGGTCTCGCCGCCCTGTTCCGCCGGCGCCCGCCGGGGACCGAACGGTGGCTGCTGGGCGCCGCGGCCCTCGTGTCGGCCCTCGCCGGAGCCGCCTTCTTCCAGGCGGGGCGAGACGCGGTGAGCTCCCTGGTCCCCCTGCCGGTGGACGTGCAGGGGTGGTTCCACCTGACCGTCGCGGGTGGCCTGGGCTTCCTGCTCACCGCCCTGCTGCTGTTCCTCGCGTGGGGGCCCGTCCGCCGGGGGGAGGCATGGGTGGCGTGGGCGTTCCTGGTCGGCGCGATCCCGGCGACAGTGGTGATCGGCGCGGCGGCCGTCGCGGAGGTGGTCAGCTGGCGGCACGTCTACGGGAGCGTCCACGGGAGCGTCTGGATGCTGCTTGGCCTCTTGGTCTCCGCCGCCGGGACCCTCGCCTGGGGCGTCACCCTCGGGGCGCGGCCCCGGCAGGCCGGTCAGGGGTAGCGGCCTGGCGTCCCAGGGGCCCCCTCGGCCTTCGCTCGGGCCGGCGCAGCCCCCCGGCGCCGAGTTCGTCGCCTCCCTCGCCTACCTGGTCCTGGCCCCCGGGCTGCCCCAGCGACGGCTCCAGCGCTCCATCTCCGCGATGACCGGGGCCAGGTCCCGGCCGCGGGGGGTGAGCTCGTACACGACGCGGGGGGGGATCTCCCGGAACTGGCGCCGGGTCACGATGCCCGCCCGCTCCAGCTCCTTCAGGCGCAGGGACAGGACCCGGTCGGTGATGCCGGAGACGGCGTCCAGGAGCTGGGTGAAGCGCCGGGGGCCGTCCTGGAGGGCCCAGAGGATGTAGCCGGTCCACTTCCGCCCGAGGAGCTCGAGGCACGCTGACGCCGGACATTCGCGCCCGGCCTCGGGGCGCCAGCGTCCCTCGTCGTTCATGTCGGCCGTCACAGCCTACCCCACGGGCCGGGACCGCGCCCCGAGGCTGGCCCCTGGGGAGCGCGACGGCCCCACCCGCCCCCGAGCCGCCGGCCCCCTCGGCGGTGGGCAGCTCGCCATCTTCCGAATCGTCGGCTACTATCCAAATGTTAGTTGGCGGGTTCGGCCGTGCGAAAGGAGGGGTCCATGAGCGAGGCCGCCGGTGGCGTGTTCCTGGCGGGGCGGATCGTGATGGCGCTGTTCTTCTACTTCTCCGCCTCCTTCCACGTCTTCCAGCGGGCCCAGGCGGAGGGGTACGCGAAGTCGGTGGGCTTCCCCTTCCCGCCCCTGGCGGGCTGGCCCTCGGGCCTGTGGCTGGCGGCGGCCGCGACTTCCGTGGCTGCCGGCATCTGGCCGGACATCGGGGCCCTGATGATCGCCCTGTGGGTGATCCCCACGGCCCTGTGGTTCCACAACTTCTGGAAGGTGGACGACCAGATGCAGAAGATGAGCCAGATGCAGCTCTTCTGGCGGAACGTCACCTTTCTCGGCGCTGCCGTCGCCCTCTTCGCCACCTTCGTCGCCCTGGGCGAGGACGTCCCGTTCACGGTGACCGCCCCCGTCTTCAGCTTCTAGCTGTCGCTCCCACCGACGTCGTGGTCAGGGGAGAGCCTCTGGCCCGGTCGGGAAAGGCAGCCCCGCCGGAAGGAGGCTCTCACCTGGCACGTGCCCGGGCCGCCCGGTGGGCGGTCCCACGTGCAACCACCGCCGCCCCCACACCGCGCTGGGAGGGCTCACCCCGATGCCGGGGCTGGTCGACGACGTCCGTGGGAACCACAGCTGCAGCTAGGATCGGGGCCTGGGCCGGCGCCCGGGAGGAGGGAGCGACGATGGAGGTGAAGGAACTCGGCCACGTGGTGCTGTACGTGCGAGATCTGGAGCGCTCCCGCCGCTTCTACCGAGACGTCCTCGGCTTCCGTGAGGTGGCGGAGTTCGGTGAGGTGGGGGCGGTGTACTCCTCGGGCCGGACCCACCACGAGCTGCTGCTCCTGGAGGTGGGCCCCGGTGCTGCCCCCATCCCCTCGGGCCGCCGGGTGGGCCTGTACCACGTGGGGCTGAAGGTCGGGGAAAGCGACGACGACCTCCGCCGGGCCCTGCGCGAGCTGGCGGACGCCGGGGTCCAGGTGGTCGGCACCGCCGACCACACCGTCACCCACAGCCTCTACGTCCTGGACCCGGACGGCAACGAGCTCGAGCTGTACGTCGACGTCTCGGAGGCCTGGCGGGAGGACCCCGCCGCCATCGTCGCTCCGGTGCGGCCCCTGAGGCTCTGACGGACGCGACTACGGCTGTCCGGCCCCCGTCCGCGCCGCCTCCGCCACCTCCTGGCCTGGGGGGGCCCCGGCCGGCTGCCCGGGGACCTCGACCGGCGGGGTGGCCTCGGCGGAGGTGCCACCGGAGGCCTCGTCCCCGGTGGCCGTGCTGCCCTGCGGAGCACCGGCAGCCTGGCCGCCCCCGGCGGCCGCCTGGGCTGCCGTGGCGCTGGCGCAGTTGGAGGTGTCGGCGGTGGCCTCCCCCCGGGCGGCCGCGGCCACGTGGGCCCCGAACTCGCACCCCGACCACGCCTGTGCGGTGGCCTCCCCCGAACGCCGGGCCAGGATCACCTCCAGCACACGGTCGGCCGTGTCCGAGGCCTCCTCGGGGAGCTCCTCCGGCACGCCTGTCTCGCTCACCTCGGCGCCCTGGTTGGGCAGGGTCACCCCGAAGACCTTCTCGAACGCCGTCTCGGCGGCGGTCCCCGGGAGGTCCACCCCGGCCACCGCCAGTCCCGCCGTCGCGAGCACCAGGACGGCGGCGGCGGCGAGCGCTTGGGCCGTCCTCCGGACCAGTGGGTTGCGCATCGGACCTTCCCTCCGGGTCGGGCGGGCCCGGCCGGCTCGGGCCGGCATCCTGGCCCGCTGGGCCTGCTCCCGCAGTCCGCGGGCGGCCTCCGCCACGGCGGCCAGGTGCCGCGCCTGCACCGCCTCGGGAGGCGCCTGCGCCAGGGCCGCCCGCCCCCGGGCCAGGACGTCGGCCACTTCGGCCAGGCCCTCGTCCATGGGGGCCTCGCCAGCCAGGGCCCGCTCGACGTCCTCGTCGCGGGGTGCGAAGAGGCCGAACATCTCGTCCTGGTAATCGTCGGGGTGGCTCACCGGGATACGCCCTCCCGCACCAGGGCGCGCCGGAGGGCGGCGATGCCCCGGCGCTGCAGGGCCTTCACCGACCCCGGGCGCTTGCCCAGGATGGTCGCCACCTCGGCCACGGGGAGGTCCGAGAAGAGCCGCAGGAGCAGCACCTCCCGCTGGTCGGCGGAGAGGGTCGCGACGAGGCGGAGCAGCCGGTCTGCCTCCGCCGACGCGAGGGCCCGCTCCTCGGGGTCGCCCGCCGGGCCCCGGGCCTCGAGGAGGTCGTCGGGGGCCGGCTGGACTGGCCGCCGAGCCCGGCTCCGGGCGGCGTCCACCAGGCGGCGGTGGGCGATGGTGAAGACCCAGGCCCGGAAGTCCCGTTCCCCTCCCCGGAAGCGGGGAAGGTCGCGCACCACGTGGACGAAGACCTCCCCCAGGAGGTCCTCGGGATCGTCGGCCCCGCCCGCCCGCAGGTAGCCCAGGAGGGCGGGGGCGAGGTCCCGGTACAGGGCGGCCCAGGCCGCCTCGGCGGCCGCACGCGCCGCCCTCAGGGTCTCGTCGAAGGCCTCGCCCAGGCTCACCCCTCAAGGGTGCGGGACGGCGGCGTCCCTGACAACGCTCGCCGGGGGTGCCCACCTCATGGCCCCGGTCCTCGGTCGTCCGTCCGTGCGGCCCGCATCGAGTTCTCGGCCCGGTTCATGCGGGACGATCACGCCCACCACCGAGGTCGTGGCCCTGGTGGCTCGGGCGCGGCGTCGGCTTGGCGGGCCCGGAGCACGGGTGGCTCAGGGCCTCCCCGGTCGCGGTGGGCGTCCTGGCCGTGATCGTCCCGGGCACCCGGGAGCCGGGGAACCTGGCCGTGCTGTCCGAGCCGAAGAAGCCTGGAGAAGCCGCAGCCCCACGAGGTCCATCTGGACGACCGGCGGGTGCGGCGCACCCTGGCACAGATCCACCTGTGGCCCATCACGCTCGCCATCGCCCCGGCGAGCACGCGCCTGGACGTCCGAGGGGATCCGGCCGACCAGCTGATGGCCGCCACCAACGTGGTGCACGGCGTGCCGCTCGTGACCGGGGACCGTGCCCTCCGCCGATCCCGGATGGTCCCGCTCGACCTTCCACTCGTAGCCCGCGGCCGGCACGAACGGTGCCAAGGACGATGGCCCGGAAGCGTCGCCCGAGCTCCCGGACGTCCCGCACGGCGAGGTAGTTGGCGACGAGGACGGATCGGCCCCTCGTATGGCGCGTGACGGGCGCTCAGACGGAACCCGCTCGTAGGGGAGGAGTCGCTCACGCCATAGGGCCCCTCGACGCGGGCGGGGTGGCAAGATGTATGCTGTAAAACGTTATGCGTCGTCGAACCCAGCTCTATCTCGAGGAGGACCAGTACCGCTGGCTGAAGCAGCAGGCC
>CAYVCH010000109.1:0-8249 GCA_964449755.1 uncultured Actinomycetes bacterium | reverse complement strand
GCTCCAGCCCGTGCTCGACCCCCCGGGGGTGTCGAGGGTGGCCAGGACGTAGGTGTAGGGGCCCCAGCCGGAGCCGTTCCACCAGTTGCTGCCGGCCGGCAGGGCGTTGTTGCGGATGTAGACGCGGACGGCGGCGACGCCCACGTTGTCGCTGGCGCTCCCGGAGACCACCACCGGGCCCAGGGGGAAGGACTGGTCCTTCGCGGGGGAGCTCACCGACGCGGAAGGCGCCGTGGTGTCCGGGGCGCCGCTCGTGCTGAAGGAGACGGTGGCCGGGCTCCCGTCGGCGTTGCTCGAGGTGTCCACGGCCGTCGCCTCGACGGCGTAGGACCCCTCGGCCGGCGCGTTGAACGTGTAGGACCAGCCCGTGGAGGCCGCCCCCGGCGCCGTGAGGGTGGCGTCCAGCGTCGTCGGGGAGGCGCTCCACCCCGAGCCCGTCCACCACTGCCCGGTGCCGCTGTCCCGGATGGACACCCGGACCGCCGCCACCCCCGTGTCGTCCGTGGCCGCCCCGGAGATGGCCACGGGCCCCGTCGGGAGGCTCGCCCCCTCGCTCGGCGCCGAGATGGAGGTCTCCGGTGCCGTCGTGTCCGGCGGCGAGCTCGTCACCGTGAACGGGACGTTCGGCATGGAGCGGTCCCTGTTGCCCGAGGAGTCCCGGGCCTGGACCAGGATCCGGTAGTCCCCGGGGGCGAGGGGAGTCCAGGACCAGCTCCAGTTCGTCGAGACCCCCCCTGGGCTGTCCAGGGTCGTCTCCCACCACCGGAACCTCGTGCTGAAGCCGGTCCCGTTCCACCACCCGCCCGTGGCGACGTCCTTGACGGCCACCCGGACCGACTGGACGGCGACGTCGTCCGTGGCCTGGCCCGCGAAGTTCACCGCCGCGAAGGGCAGTCGGGCCCCCGACGTGGGAGACGCGAGGGTTCCATCGGGGCTGGTCGTGTCCAGGGGCGGCGGTGGGGGAGGTGGGGGCGGCGACGTCCCCGGCATCCCGAAGGTGATCTGCGTCACCTGGCTGATGCTGCCGCCGGCGTCCCGGGTCTTCGCCTGGACCAGGTAGACGCCCCCCGCGCGCACCCCGTGGAAGGTGTACCGCCAGCTCACGCTGGTGGCGGGGGCGGCGTTGGAGGACCAGGCGGCGAGGACGACCCTCGTGTGCGTGGTGTCCCAGGAGGAGTTGCCCGGGTTCCACCACAGCCCGCTGTTCATGTCCTGGATCCACAGCTCGACGTTGGCGACGGCGGCGTTGTCCGCGGCCGTCCCGGTGATGGTCACGGGCGCGAGGGGCAGCACGGACTGGCTCGCCGGGGAGGTGATGGTCGGGGTGCCCGGGTTGGTCGCGTCGGAGGGCTTCCCCAGGTTCGGCTGGAAGACCTGGATCCGGTCGTTGCCCGAGTCGGCCACGTAGATCCGCCCCTGGGCGTCGGCGTCGATCCCCACGGGGTTGCGGAAGTCGTAGGCGCCGTCCCCGTAGGTCGCCCCCCACTTCCCGAGGAAGTTCCCCTGGAGGTCGAAGGCCTGGATGCGGGAGAGGTCCTCGTCGGTGACGTAGAGAACGCCCTGGCTCACGACGGCGTCGGCACCGTCCTGGAACTGGCCGTCCCCGTTGCCCTGGGAGCCGAACTCGAAGAGCTTCGTGCCGCTCTGGTCGTAGACCTCGATCCGGTCCGCGCTGTTGTTCACCACGTAGATGTTCCCCGTCGCGGGGTCGACGGCCGTGCCGTGGTTCCGGACGTCGATCTTCAGGAGCTCCTGGTAGGTGTCGGCGTTGAAGATCTTCACCGCCGCCCCCACCCGGTCGCCAATGACGGCCACCCTGGTGCCGTCCGGCCGCGTGTAGAACTCCACGTCCACCGGCCACCGGAAGTGACCGGGGTCGGTGTCGTCCGCCCCGATCTGGCCGATCTGCGTCACGTAGGTGGGCGCGCACGTGGCACAGGTCGGGTAGCCGTAGACCTGGATGTGGTGGCCCCGCTCGTTCACCACCCAGATGCGCCGGGTGACCGGGTCGACGGCGATGCTCCTCGGGTAGTTCAGGTTGAACGGTCCCCCGGGCCCCCGCCACCCCCAGGCTCCCATGGAGCCGCCCGAGGGGGAGAAGCGCTGGAACCGCTGGGCCCAGGCGTCCGCCACCCACACCTCTCCGGTGGCGTCGTCGACGGCGACGTCCCGGGGCTGGGCGAGCAGGCCGACCGGCGGCTTGCGGGGCGGCGCGGGAGCCGTGAGGAGGGGGTGCCCGTCGGCGTCGAACTTCTCGACCTCGAAGCCGCCGAAGTCGGCCACCCAGACGTTGCCCTGCCCGTCGACGTCGATCTGGCGGCCGCCGCCCGCGAACTCCCCCGCGTCGCCTCCCTCGGCGCCGAAGGAGAAGAGGTAGGTGCCGTCGAGGTCGAAGACGTCGACGTCGGAGTTCTGGGCGTCGACGAGGTAGAGGCGGTCCAGGTCCTCGTTGATGACCACCCCCCGGTTGTCGCCGCCGGTGACCCCCTGGCCAAAGGCGCTGACGAAGGTCCCGTCCCGCTCGTAGATGTAGCCGCGGCGGTTCCACGCGTCCGAGAGGTAGACGCGGTCGTTGTCCGCGATGTCAATGCCGTACAGCCGCGGGACGGTGGTGTCGGTCGTCCCGGGCGGAAGCACCGGCCACTGGCTGAGCTCCTGGACCGTCTGCGTCGCGTCGTCGAAACGGTACCGGAGCACCCTCGGCGGGTTGGCGACGGTGTGTGTGAAGTGGCTGTCCAGGAACCACAGGTCCCCCGTGTCCTCCTCCACGGTCATCCAGACCGGGTAGAAGGCGCGGATCTGGGTTGGCGAGGGCGTCCCTCGAGGGCTCGCCGGGATCGCGTACAGGAAGTTCCCGTTCCGGTCGTACTTCGCGATGCCGACGGTGAAGGGGTTGTCCTTCAGCTCGGCAACGTAGATGTCGCCGTCGCGCGGGTCCACGGCGATCGTGTAGGGCTGTCCGAAGGCGTCCGCGCGCCAGAAGTCCCCCAGGTGGTTCCCCGTCGTGTCGTAGCGGCGGACCTTGAAGTTCAGGTAGTCGCCGACCAGGATCTCGTCGGTCACCGGGTTCCACTGGATCCCCCAGGCAAAGACCCCGGGCCGCCCGGAGCCCCCGACGGACCGCAGGTAGCGGGGGGGAAACACCGCGGCGCCGGCGGGCCCGGCGGCCGCCACGACGAGGGCCCCGGCAAGAAGCGCCGCCGAGAGGCTCGCCGCCGCGACCCTCAGGTGGGTACGTGTGCGCATCCTGCTCCCCCCTCCTTCCTGCCCCACCGGTCGCTGAAGGTCACCGCTCGACCGGGGCATCCGCCGCCTCCGGTCCCGAACCGGCGCCCACTCGACCATCTCACGTCACCGAGAAGTTCACGTACGGCTTCGTCGGGTCCTGGTTGCCCGCCCCGTCCTCGGCCCGCACCATGAGCGCGTAGCCGCCCGCCGCCGGCGGGTTCCAGGTGTACTGCCAGGCCGTGGCCGGCGCGCCGGGGCTCGCCAGGACGGCGTCGGCGAACCACCGGAAGGAGGGGCTCCACCCCGACCCGTTCCACCACTCGCCCGTGGCCCGGTTCTTCACGGCGATGCGCACCCGGGCCACCCCAACGTCGTCGGTGGCCGCCCCCTGAAAGGTCACCGGGCCGGGGGGGAAGCTCTGGTTGTTCGAGGGCACCGACACCGTGGCGTCGGGAGGGGTCGTGTCGACGACCTCCACCACGGTGAACCGGTGGAAGGGTCGCGTCGGGTCCGCGTTTCCCGCCGCGTCCCGGGCTCGCACGGTGACCTGGTAGCCGCCGGTGGCCGGCGGCGTCCAGTCGTAGCTCCACGTCGTCGAGGGAGCGCCGGGTGAGGCCACCGAGGCCGGGTTCCACCTGAAGGTCGCCTGCCAGCCCGTCCCGTTCCACCACTGCCCCAGGTCCACGCTCTTGATGGCCACGTCCACGGCGGTGACTCCCACGTTGTCCGTGGCGCCCCCCGCGACCGTCATCGGCCCGATGACCACCTGCTCGTTGTCGGCGGGGAACGTGAGGGTCCCCTCGGGGGGGGTCGTGTCCGGGCCCGGCCACTCGTAGACGAGGACCCGGTCGTTCAGGGTGTCCGAGACGTAGAGCCTGCCCGCCGCGTCCACCGCCACCGTGGCGGGGTGGCGGAGACCGTCCGCGGTGATCACGGCGATCTCGTTCCGGCTGGCGTCCAGGATGACGACGCGGTCGTTGCCGGAGTCGGCGACGTAGATGCGCCCCTGGGCGTCGACGGCCACCCCCTCGGGGTGGTTGAAGCCCTTCGAGATGTTCCGCACCGTGGTGAAGATCACCCCGTCGGGGGAGGCGAGCTCCTTGATCCGGTGGTTCTCGCTGTCCGCCACGAAGATGTGCCTGTCCACGGGGCTGACCGCGATCCCGGCCGGCCGCCGGAACTGGGCCCAGCCCGAGCCCCTGGACCCGTAGATGGCGAGCTGCGTGCGGGTGGCCACGTCGAAGGACTTGATCCGGTGGTTCTCGGTGTCGGTGACGAAGGCGATGCGGTCGGCCTGCCGGATGGCCACCCCGTAGGGCCAGGAGAGCTGGTTCGGACCGCTCCCCCCGGAGAAGTCCCCGATGAACACGAGGCCGGTGCAGTCGGGACGCACGACCTGAATCCGGTTCTGCTTCGTGTCCGCCACCCAGATCTCGCCGGTGGCCAGGTCGACGGCGATGCCCCGGGGCCAGTTGAACTCCCCGAGCTGCGCCCCCTCCACGGCCCGGTCGCCGCACATCCCGACGATGTGGCCGCTGCCGTCGAAGCGGACGAATCGGTGGTGGACGGTGTCGATGACGTTCACGATCGCGTCCGGCCCCACCGCCACCTGACGCGGCTCGTGGAACACGCGCGTGTCGTCGTCGGGCGGGAGCGGCGTCCCGATGGTCGCCGCGTAGGCGAAGCCGGAGCCCGACCGGTCGTAGCGCTCGATCCGGTTGCCCCACAGGTCAGCGATCCAGGCGTCGCCATCAGAGGCGACGGCGACCCGGCGCACGGCCGTCACGGTGCCCGGCGCGTCCGGCTCACCGAAGGTCCCGTACTCGGCGAGGTAGGTCCCCGTGAGCGTGAAGACCTGGACCCGGGCGTTGAGTCCGTCGGCCACGTGAATGACCTCCTGCCCCCAGACGGGGTCGTAGGCGACCCGCACGCCGTAGGGCGTGCGGAACTGCCCGGGGCCGGTCCCGGTGCCGCCCCAGTCGACGCAGTTGCCGGTGGCGTCGAACTTCAACACGTCGTTGGTCCGGTACCCGGCCACGTAGACGTTGCCCTGGGCATCGGCGTCGGCGTCCCTGATGCCCCGGAGGTCGCGGCAGCCGCTCCCCGGCCCCCGCCCCCCGTCGGGGTCGGCCACGACGGGAGGGAGCTCGGCCCAGCCGCCGGTGACGTCGATCCGGCGGACCTTCTTCCGGCCCGTGTCCGCCAGGTACAGGACGTCGTCGGTGATGGTGGCCCCCATGGGGAAGTTGATGGGGTCCCCGGGAGGACCGCCGTACGCGTCGAGCCAGGCACCTGAGGGAGCGAGCTTCACGACCCTGGAGTTCCGGGTGTCCACGACGTAGATGTCGCCGGCCGAGTCGATGGCCACGTCCCGGGGGTTGTCGAAGTTCCCCACCCCATCGCCCCAGGACCCGACCCGCCAGAGGAGGGTCCCGTCGGGGGCGTACTTGGCGACCTGGTTGTTCCCGGTGTCGGCGACGACGATGTTCCCGTCGGGGTCGACCTCCAGCCCCGACGGGTACATCTCCGCGTGATTGGGGCCCCCGAAGACGTCCACCAGGACCGGCGGCGCGCCCGTGTCCGCCCCGGCCGGGCCAACCCGGGCCAGCACCGACGCCGCCACCCCCAGGGCGAGCAGGAGGGCCGCGCCGTGACGCGTCCGGCCCCAGACCGCGCCCCTGGAGGTGCCGCGGCTCCTCCCGGCCCCACCCCTCATCCGCTCACGCTCCAGATGGAGATCCGGTTGTTCAGGAAGTCCGCCACGGCCACCTCCCCGGTGAGGGGGTTGCGGTCCATCCCTCGGGGGGAGTCGAGCTGCCCCTCCCCCGAGCCCCCGGTGCCGAACGCGCCCACCGGTGTGCCGTCGAGACCGAGGACCAGGACCCGGTCGTTGCCTGCGTCGACCACCAGGAGCCAGGCGCCCGCCCCGGAGCCGACGATGCGGAGCCCGTAGGGCCCCCGCACGTTCGTGGGACCCGAGCCCGGCGTTGCCAGGGTGGCGAGGAGCGCGCCGGAGGGCGAGTACTTCTCCACGGTGCTCGCCCCGCTGTTCGAGACGTAGACGTTCCCCGTCGCGTCCACGGCCACCCCTCGAGGCGTCCTGAACCCCGTCCACGAGGCCAGGACGGTGCCGTCGGGCCGGATGTTCACGATCCGGTTCCTGCCCGTGTCGGCCACCCAGTAGCTCCCGTCGGGCCCGATGGCCACCTGGTGAGGCCGGAGGAACTGCAGCGCGCCCGCGGGGGGCTTCACCTTCGACAGGAAGGTCCCGGTGGGGGAGAAGACGTCGATCCGGTTGTTCTCGCTGTCAGTGACGACGACGTTGCCGTCGGGGGCCACGGCCACCCCCCGAGGGAAGATCAGGGAGCCGTCCCTGCTCGCGTACCCTCCCCACTCCAGGATGAAGTTGCCGCTCGCGTCGAACTTCTGGATCCGGTGGTTGAACCAGTCCACCGCGTACAGGGAACCGTCCGGCCCGTAGGCGGCGTCGAAGGCGCCGTTGAAGCCCCCAGGCGCCGGGCGGGTGCCACCGATGGTCGCGGCGAACCACGGCTTCCCCTGGGCGTTCACGTTGAACTGCTGGATCCGGTAGTTGAAGGTGTCGCAGACGTCCACCCTGGTCCCGTCCGGGAACACGCAGTGGGCCGACCGGAACTGGGCGTCCCCCTCCCCGAAGGAGCCCGCCTGCCCCACGAAGGTCCCGTCGTTCAGGTGGTGCTTCAGCCGGTAGTTCCCCGCGTCAGCGATCCACAGCCCGCCGGCCCCGTCGCTCGCGAGGGACCGCGGGGAGCGGAACTGGCCCTGTCCCCCGCCGGCGCTGCCGAAGGCCAGGAGGCACGCCCCGGTCGCCGGGTCGAGGCGCACGATCCTGTTGTTGTCGGTGTCCGCCACATAGACGTTCCCGTCGGAGCCCACGGCCACGTCCCGGGGCCGGCCGAAGGCCCGCGAGAAGCAGGTCGCCTGGGTCCAGATGACCGCCCCCGTGCCGCGGTCGATCTTCTGAACCCGGTTGTTGTAGGTGTCGGCCACGTACACGCCGGTGGGGTCGTTGGCGAGCCCGTAGGGGGTCTTGAAGACGGAGGGGCCGCCGAAGGTTGCGACGACCGTCCCGTCCGTTCGCATCCGCACGATCTGGCTGTCGGAGGTGTCCGCCACCCACAGGACGCCCGGATCGGTCACGTCGAAGGCGAGGTCCCGGGGGTCGTTCCACCCCACGTCGCTCACCGTCTCCTGGACGCCCCCGGCGGTGATCCGCACGATCCGGCTCCCTCCGGAATCGGCGACGTAGCGGTCGCCGTTCGCGTCGGTGGCGCCGCCGGCCGGGTAGAGGGGGGCGACCCCGCCGGGATCGGAGACCTGCCGGGAGTAGCTGGCCGAGAAGGCCCCGCCGCCCCCCGCCGAGACCGTGAATCGGACCGTCGGCTTGGGGACGGTCACGTTGCCTGCCGCGTCTTCGGCCTCGGCGAGGACGCTGAAGGAGCCTCCCGCCGCCGGCGGCGTCCAGGTGAAGCTCCAGGAGGTCGTCGTCGCACCGGGGGCCGCCACCGCCGCCTCCTGGCGCTGGTAGTTCCCCCACGTCCCGTCGGCGTGCCACCAGAGGTTCGTCGCCCGGTCCTTGACGGCCACCCGCACCGCCGTCACGCCGACGTCGTCGTCGGCGCTGCCCTGGAACGTGACGGGGCCGCCCGGGAAGCCCTGGTCCTGGGTGGGAACGGAGATCGCGACGGCCGGGAGGGTGGTGTCCGGCGGGACCTCGAGGACCTGCACCCGGTTGTTGAAGGTGTCCGCCACGTACAGCCGCGTCCCCGCCACGGCGAGCGTGTGGGGGCGGTTGAACTGCCCGTCTCCACTCCCGGAGGACCCGAAGGTGTCGCCACCAAGCAACACCAGGTCGGCGGTGAAGTGGAGGATTCGGTCGTTCCCGGTGTCCGCCACCCACAGCGTCCCGTCAGGAGCCAGGGCGATGCCTTGGGGGCCGGAGAGGCCGCCCGCGTAGGCGGCCACGAAGCCTCCGGCGAGGT
>CAYVCH010000108.1:0-8277 GCA_964449755.1 uncultured Actinomycetes bacterium | reverse complement strand
GGGCCGCCGGGGGAGCGTTGCTGGTCGTGCTGCTCCTCGTCGGTCCCGCGGCGGCGGCCCCCCCGGTCAGGTGGACCAGGACCATCGACGGGGCGGGGCAGGACGACGCCGTCTTCGGCGTGGCCCTTGACGGGCGGGGCAACGTGTACGTGGCGGGGTCCCTGGACACCGAGCCCGCCGACGGGGGCCCCTTCGCCATGCTGCGGCGCTACTCGCCGACGGGGACCCGGCTGTGGCAACGCACGTACGAGGGCCCGGAAGCCTGGGCCGAGGGCCGCGCCGTGGCGGTGGACGGCCGGGGGCGCCCCTACCTGTGGGCCCAGACCACGGCGCCCCCCGGGGCCGACGCGTCGATCCTGCTCGCGTACACCCGCTCGGGCGAGCGGCCGTGGGCCCGGTACGTGGAGGGGGTGGTCGGGCGGGCCGTGGCCGTCGGGGGCCGCGTGGCGGTGGTGGGGGGAAAGGCCACGGCCAGCCGGGGCTACGACGGCTGGGTCCGCGTCTACACCCTGGGCGGGCGGCGCGTCTGGACGCGGACCTACGACGGGCCCGCCGGGGACGACGACTGGGCCCTCGGCGTGGCCGTGGGAGGGGACGGCTCGGTGTACGTGGTCGGGTCGGTGGCCACGAGCATCTCGCCCTGGAACGAGGACATGTTCATCCGCCGCTACGGGCCCGACGGCAGCGTGGTGTGGACCCGGCTGCTCCGGGATTCCGCCAACGACTTCGACTACGCCCAAGCGGCGGCGGTCTTCGGCCGCGCCCTGTACGTGGGGGGGATCGTGGACGGGAGCGAGGGCGGTCCCACCTTCGGGGACGCCTGGCTCGGCCGCTTGCGGACGACGACCGGGGCCACCGTCTGGACCCGGCGGTGGGGGGGCGGCGCCGGGCTCAACGACGAGGTGGCCGGGGTGGCGGTGGACGAGGCGGGCGTCGTGTACGCCGTGGGCACCCAGGTGGAGACGGGCATCGAGGGCAACGCCAACATCTTCCTCCGGTCCTACAGCGCCGCCGGTCGCCTCCGCTGGCGGGCGAGCTACGACGGCGGGGCGGACGACTCCGGGAGCTCCGTGGCGGCGCGGGGCGGGCTGGTGGCGGCGGGCGGCTACGTGGGGGCCGGCGCGACCTCAGAGGACGGATGGGTCCGGCTGTACGGGTAGGGCTGCGCGGGATGGGCACCACCTCCCTGGTCCGGGCCTCGGTCGTGGCGGCCCTGGTCCTGGTGCTGGGTAGCTGCGGCGGCGGCCGGGAGCGTCGCACGGCGGAGTTAGGGCCAGGAGGGGGGGGCGGGGACCGGATCACGCTGGGCGAGGCGGTGGACCGGGCCCGGGCCTTCGCCGCCGACCAGGGCTTCCCGGAGGTGTCCCTGGCCCGGGTGGACCGGGGCGAGGCCTTCGGGCGGGACGGCCGGGCGGTCTGGAGCCTCACCCTCTGCGACCCGGCCAGCGGGCAGGAGGTCCTGGTCAGCTCGGGAGCGCCCGCCCTGGGGGCGGCTGGTGCCCCCTGCGAGCCGCTCCCGGCCTGGGCCGACAGTCCCCGGGTGGCCCGGGAGAACCCCGACCTGTGGGCCTTCGTGGACTCCGTGGGGGGCGAGGGGGCCGAGGACGTGGCGGTGGTCATCTGGGTGGAGGGGTTCATGGGCCCCTCCCCCTGGTACCCGGAGGGGGACCCCGCCTGGGTCGTCGAGGTCGCCTATCCCACCGGCCGGGACCAGCAGGGCAGGGTAGTCCTGGAGGGGCGCCGCTTCTGGGCAGCCCTGGACACGGGGAAGCCCGTGTACGACGAGGGCGGCCGGATCTACGACGAGGAGGGCAACCCCATCCCCGGTTCGTAGGGCGCCCCCGGCCGGGGTCTCCACGACGCCCGTCCGGGGCCCAGGGGCGTGGCCGAGCCCAGCTCAGGCGGGGAGCGCCAGCCAGGCCACGAACCCGGCCTCGGGGTCGTCGCCGTCCACGACCGGGTCCGGGGCGGGCGCGTCCCCCAGCACCACCCCGCCGCCCGGCCGCAGCACCCTCCGCGCCTCGCGGAGCAGGGCGGCGGGATCGTCGGCGAAGCAGAGGGTCACCACGACCAGGACCGTTCCGAAGGCGGCGTCCCGGAAGGGAAGCCCCTCGCCCGCCCCTCGTACGACGTGGACCCCCTCCGGGCGGCGGGCGCGCCGGGCGCGGTGGAGGACGGCCCTGGCGGCCGGGACGGTCGTCCCCGTCGCCTGGGCGAGGTCGTCGGCGCACGTCCCGAGCCCGTCCGTCGGACCCGGTGCGGGCGCTGGGCCCGTCGCCGGCTCCCCGTCGGGCCGAGGGCGAGGCGGCATGGCCTACAGGCAGCCGAAGCGGGCGTTCACGGCCGCCGTGTGCCAGGCGGTGAGGGCCACGCCGGCGCCGGCCAGGGCCACGAAGCCGGCGACCCGCACCAGGGGGCGGAGCCGGCCGGGGCCCAGGCCGTCGGCGAGGACGCCGGCGGCCATGCCCGCGAGGAGCCCCGCCAGGTGGGCCTTGTTGTCGACCCCTGGGAAGGTGAGGCCGAAGACCACGTTGATCCCGATGATCATGAGGGCCCAGCGGAGGTTGGCCGAAGCCGTCGCCAGGTGCCGCCGGCGGAAGTTGTAGGCGATGAAGGCCCCGAGGAGCCCCACGATGGCACCCGAGGCCCCCACGCCGACGCTGCCGAGCCCCGCCAGCGAGAGCGGGCTGAAGGCGTAGGACGCCGCGCTGCCCAGGAACCCGGACAGGAAGTAGATGGCGAGGAACCTGGCTCGTCCGAAGGTCCCCTCCACGACGGAGCCGAAGAGCCACAGGGCGTAGGCGTTGAGGGCGAGGTGCAGCAGGCCGGCGTGGAGGAAGGTGGCCGTGACCAGCCTCCACGGCTGCCCGGAGGCCACCAGGGCCGGCACCATGGCCCCCAGGGTCACCAGGGTGTCGACCCGCGGCCCCCTGGCCAAGGCCGCCGGTCCGCCCAGGGCCACCTCGAGCAGGAAGGCGACGAGGATGGCGACCAGCAGGGCCCTGGTGGCCGTGGGGCCCGAAGTCCGCCCGACGCCCCGCCGGAACTCGCGCCGGGCCTGGCGCACGCACTCCGGGCAGTGGTGGCCCACCGGGGCCGGGACCATGCACTCCGGGCAGATGGGGCGCCCGCAGCGCTGGCACCGGACCCGGGTGGGCTCCCCGGGGTGGCGGTAGCAGGCCTGGATGGCGGGGGCCGGGGGGGGTGGCTGTTCCTGCATGTGCCTCCATCCTACGGGTCTCCCCCACCACCGGAGGGCGGGGCCCGTCCGCCCGGATCCGCCCCCACCACGGGTCCCACCACCGGCCTCACCACCGGCCTCACCACCGGCCTCACCACCGGAGGGCGGGGCTCGTCCCCGCCCGGCCATCGGACTCCGAAACCGCGCCGTTGCCGGACCCGCTCCGCACGCGCATCGTAGGGCCGTGGAGCTGCGGGGTGCCCTGGAGGAGCTGCGGGCGGCTTCCCGGCCGCTGCTCCTCGTCGTGGGCGGAGGGGCGGGCCTCCGGACGGCCCGGCCCGGCCGGGTGGCGCTCCTGTCGGGCTCCTTCGACCCGCCCACCGCCGGGCACCTCGCCCTGGCCGAGGCCGTGGTGGGCCGCTCCGACCTCGTGGTGCTGGTGTACTCGGTGCGCACGCTCCCCAAGGAGGGCGTGGGCCCGCCGCCCCTGCTGTCGGAGGAGGAGCGGGTGGGGGCCATCCGCCGGGTGGCCAGGGCCCACCCCGGCCTGGCCGCCGGAGTCTGCTCCCACGGGCTGCTGGCGGACCAGGCGGCCGCCGCCGCCGACCGCTTTCCCGGGGCGGAGCTCTGTCTGGTCATGGGGTCCGACAAGGTCGTCCAGCTCCTGGACCCCCGGTGGTACCGAGACCGGGACGCGACGCTGTCGGCGCTGTTCGCCCGGGCCGGGGTCATCTACGCGGAGCGGGCCGGTCATGGCGGCGGACTCGAGGCGCTCCTGGAGCGCCCGGAGAACCGGCGGTGGAGGGACCGGTTCGAACGGGTGGAGCTGCCGCCCGAGGTCGCGGCGATCTCCTCCCGGGAGGTCCGGGAGCGGTTGCGCCGGGGGGAGGACGTGTCGGCGCTGGTCCCGCCGGAGGTGCTGTCCCTCCGGCCCCGGGACGGTTGGGGTGAGGTCCCGCCCCGGTCCCGCCCGCGTGGTGTAGGGTCGAGGTGATGCGGATCGGCGCCGGCCTGTCGCTCACGCCGGACCCGGCCGCCGCGGGGGCCGGGGCCGCCCGGGAGGCTCTGGAGCGGCTGGGCGGGGCGCCGGCGTCCCTGGCCCTGCTGTTCGCCTCGCCCCACCACGCTGATGGCGCGGCCGCCGTCCTGGAGGCCGTCCGCGAGGAGGCGGCCCCCGGGCACCTCGTGGGGTGCGTGGCGGAGGCCGTCCTGGGCGGCGACCGTGAGGTGGAGGGCGAGCCGGCCGTGGCGGTGTGGCTGGCCTCGCTGCCGGGACCGACCGAGGCCTTCCACCTGGAGTTCGTGCGGACCGCCGACGGCGGGGTCCTGGCGGGCTACCCCCTGGAGGGCGCGGGCCCCGGGGTCTACCTCGTCATCGCCGACCCCTTCACGTTCCCCGCGGACCTGCTCCTCCGATACGTGAACGAGCGGTTGCCGGGGGCGGTGGTCATGGGGGGGATGGCGAGCGGCGCGGCGGGCCCCGGTGACACGCGGCTGTTCCTGGACGACCGGGTGCTCGCCTCCGGCGCCGTCGGCGCCCGGCTCCCCGCCGTCCGCCTGCGCCCGCTGGTGTCCCAGGGGTGCCGGCCCATCGGGGCCCTGTACACGGTGACGGCGGCCGAGGGCAACGTGATCCTGGAGCTGGGCGGCCGCCCGCCCCTGGAGCGCCTCCGGGAGATCGCCGGGCGCCTGGCCCCCTCGGACCGGGACGCCCTGCAGGGCGGCGTGCTCCTCGGCATCGTCATCGACGAGTACAAGGAGGAGCCGGGGCCCGGCGACTTCCTGGTCCGGGGGGTGCTGGGCTTCGACCCGGAACGAGGGTCCATGGCGGTGGGGGAGGAGGTGGAGGTGGGCCGGAGCGTACGCTTCCACGTGCGGGACGCCCGCGCCGCCGACCACGACCTGCGGGCCGTCCTCGAGGCCGAGCTGGCCCGGCTGGGCCCCGACCGCCCGGCCGGGGCCCTCCTGTTCACCTGCAACGGCCGGGGCTCCCGCCTGTTCGACGAGCCGAGCCACGACGCGGCCCTGGTCTCGCGCCTCCTGGGGGGCCTCCCCCTGGCGGGGTTCTTCTGCGCGGGGGAGATCGGGCCCGTGGGGGGCCGGAACTTCCTCCACGGCTTCACGGCCTCGGTGGCCCTCTTCGTGGAGGGCTGAGGATGCCCGTCGCCGAGGCCGGTCGCTTCGAGGATCCGGAAGCCGCGGACCAGGAGGCCCACCTGGTGACCTCGACGGCCACCGCCGGGCCGGGCGGCGGGCGGTCCCGGTACTGGGGGTACTTGGCGGCCAGCAGCCCCTGAGCCAGCTCGAGCTCCGGCCCGGCGGCCACGATCCGGGCCCGGCCGTCGGCCCGCACCCACCACAGGGCGCCCCAGTCCTCGTCGTAGGCGTCCACCAGCAGGCTGGCCCGCGGGTCGGCCTCGATGTTCGCGAGGCGCTGGAGGCGCCGCCGCCGCTTGGGCTTCTCGTCCACGACGAGCCAGACGGTCTCGCCCTCGAGGGCGAAGACCACGGGCACCAGGTGGGGGCCGCCGCCCGGCCGCACCGTGGCCAGGCGGGCCACCCGGGCCCGGGCGAACCGGCGTCGGGCCTCGGCGGTGTCCACACCCGGGACGATACCCGGCCCGGCGGACCGAGTCGGCCCGGGAATCCCCGGGGGCGAGGCGGCGTTGTACCCAGGCGTCGGCACGAGGAGGGAGGTCCGCGATGTGCATGACCTGCGGCTGCGGCGAGCCCCACGAGAACCACGGGGACCCCGCCCACATCACCTACGAGGACCTGAAGCGGGCCGCCGAGGCCGCCCAGATCTCGGTCACCGAGGCGGCCGACAACATCAAGGCCACCCTCGCCAAGGTCTGATGCCCCCGGGCCCCACCGGGGACCGACCGTGTCCCTGCTGCGCACCCGCGACCCGGACGGGCGGGAGCGGCCCTGGAGGCTCCGCGAGGTCGTGCAGGGCAAGCCCCTGGGCCACCCGAGCCACCCGATGTTCGTCCACTTCCCGGCCGCCTTCTACCTCGGGGCCCTGGCCCTGGACCTGCTCTCCCGGGCCGGTCGGTTCCCGGCGGCCCCGCCGGCCGCCACCTGGCTCCTCATCGGCGCCCTCGCCGGGGCCGCCCTCGCCTCCCTCACCGGCCTGGTCGACTGGTGGGGGATGGTGCCCGGGTCGCCGAAGCGGCGCGCCGCGACCAGGCACGCGCTCCTGCAGGCCGGCGCCCTCGCCCTGTTCGGCGCGGCCCTGGCCCTGCGGTGGGGGGACCGCCACCACCCCGAGGCCGGCCTCCTCTGGATCCTGGTCGAGGCCGTCGGGGCCGCCGTCTTCCTCGTGGGCCAGTGGTTCGGCGGCCTGCTCGTCTACCGGATGGGCATGCGGGTCTCCACGGCCTCGGGCCGGGGCGAGCCGGACCCCTGAGGGGAGGCCGTCGGGCCCCGGCAGGGGGCGGGCCGCCCCACGTAGGATGGCGGGGCGTGGACCCCGTCATCGAGATCGAGGGCCTCACCAAGCGCTACGGCGACACCCTGGCCGTGGACGACGTCTCCCTGACGGTGGCCGAGGGCGAGACCTTCGGGTACCTGGGCCCCAACGGGGCCGGCAAGACCACCACCATCCGTTGCATGCTGGGCCTCATCCGGCCCACGGCGGGACGGGTCCGGGTCCTCGGCCACGACGTGGAGCGGGAGCTCCACGAGGTCCTCGCCGGGGTCGGCTACCTGCCGGGGGAGTTCGGCCTGTGGCCCTCCATGACCGGCCGGGAGTGCCTCGAGTACCTGGGCTCCCTCCACCCCCGTCCGCCCGTGCGGAGGCGCGAGCTGTGCGAGCGGTTCGAGCTCTCCGGGGCCGACCTGGAGCGACAGGTCCGGCGGTACTCCCGGGGCATGCGCCAGAAGCTCGGGATCATCCAGGCCTTCCAGCACGCCCCGCCCCTCCTGGTCCTGGACGAGCCGACCGAGGGGCTCGACCCGGTCATGCAGGACCGCTTCGTTGAGCTGCTCCAGGAGCACCGCGCGGCCGGGGGCACCACGTTCCTGTCCTCCCACATCCTCTCGGAGGTGGAGCGGACCACCGAGCGGGTGGCGATCCTCAGGGCGGGGCGTCTGGTGAAGGTGGGGCCCACCGCCGACCTCACGGGCCGACGGGTTCACCGCTGCACCCTCACGCTGCGGGAACGGGTGGATCCCTCGGACCTGTCCCTGCCCGGGGCCTCGGGGGTCTCGGGGGACGGCCTCGTGCTCCGCTTCGAGCACCGGGGCGACATGGGACCCCTGCTCCGGGCCCTGGCGGCCCTGCCGGTGGAGGAGTTCCTGTCGGAGCCGGAGCGGCTGGAGGAGGCCTTCTTCGCCGTCTACGAGGGGGAGGGACCGTGAGGGCCCGGCGCCGACGGGTGGGAGGATGGCCGTGAGCAGGGTCTTCGTCCACGCCCTGCGCCAGGCCGTCCGGACCCTCCTCCCGCTGGCCCTGGGCTCGGGCCTGTTCTCCTACCTCGTGGTGTTCTCCTCGTCGTCCTTCATCGCCGAGACCCCCGACGTTCCCTTCTTCCGGGACCCGCCGCGGGCCCTGGAGGCCTTCCTGGGCGGCCGGGCGGACTTCCTCCGCCCCTCGGGATGGGTGGCCCTGGGCATGGCCCACCCCGTCACCCTGGCCCTCCTCGTGGCCGCCGCCCTGCTGGTGGCGTCGGGGTCGGTGGCCACCGAGGTGGAGCGGGGGAGCATCGACCTGGTCCTGGGCCGCCCGGTCGGGCGGGTTCGCTTCCTGCTGGGCAAGGCGGCGGCCTCGGGCGTGGCCGTCACGGTGGTGGAGGCGGGGGGGCTGGCCGGTGTGCTGCTCGCGCGGGCCACCGTCGAGCGGGCCGGGGAGATCCCCCTGGGGAACACGTTCCGGGCCTTCGCCGGCTCCTGGGTGCTGTTCCTGGCCCTGTCCATGGTGGGGCTCCTGGTCTCCGCCCGGACGAGCCTCCGGAGCCGGGCCCTGGGGGTGGCCGCCGGCCTCATCGTCGCCTGGTTCTTCGCCAACTTCATCGCCCTCCTCATCGACGGGGTCTCCTGGCTGCGGTTCGCCAGTCCCTTCCACTACTTCCGGGCGGGGGACGTGCTCTCGGGGG
>CAYVCH010000107.1:0-8303 GCA_964449755.1 uncultured Actinomycetes bacterium | reverse complement strand
CTGGGGGAGGAAACCCCCTTCGTGGTCCTGACCGTCGTGGCGGCCGGCCTCGTCCTGCTGTCGTGGCGGTGGCTGGGGGTGGTGGTGGGGGCCCTGGCGGGAGGGTGGGTGTGGGCGGCCGGCACGGCGGGCGAGGCGTGGGCCCACGCATCCGGCCCGATGGGGGTGGGCGTCGTGCTGGCCGCCCTGGCCCACGGCCTGCGCCTGACGGGGCTCCGGCGGCTGGAGCTGTCCCGCCAGCGCCTGGGGCGCGTGGCGGCCGCTGCCCACGACGCCATCGTCGAGATCGACGAGGAGGCGCGGGTCACCTTCTGGAGCCCCGCCGCCGAGCGGCTCTTCGGCTACTCGACCGAGGAGGCGGCGGGCAGGGCCGCCCACGACCTCGTCGCGCCCGCCGACGCCCGGGAGAGGTTCCGTCGGGGCTTCGAGGCCTTCCGGCGGACGGGCGAGGGGCCGGTGGTGGGCAGGGCCGTCGAGGTCACGGCCCTCCGGAAGGACGGGGGCACGTTCCCCGTGGAGCTGTCGGTGGCGGCGGTCCCGCTGGAGGAGGGGTGGGGGGCCGTGGGCGTCGTCCGCGACATCTCGGAGCGCAAGCGCCTGGAGGCGGAGCTCCGGGAGGCGGAGGCGAGGTACCGGACCCTGGTGGAGCGGATCCCGGCCGTGACCTACGAGGCCGCCTTCGGCTTCCCCGCCCCCTGGATGTACGTGAGCCCCCAGGTCGAGACCCTCCTCGGCTACACCCAGGCCGAGTGGCTCGCCGACCCGGGGCTGTGGCTCCGCCGGGTCCACCCCGACGACCTGGACCGGGTGAAGCGGGAGGAGAACGAGAGCCGGGAGACGGGCCGCCCCCTGGTGTCCGAGTACCGCCTGCTGGCCAGGGACGGCCGGGTGGTGTGGGTCCGCGACGAGGCGGAGGTCGTCCGGGAGGCGGCCGGCGGCCCCGGGTTCCTCCGGGGGATCATGTACGACATCACCGACCGCAAGCGCGACGAGGAGGTCCTCCGCCGCAGCGAGGCCGAGCTGCAACGGAGCCTCGAGGTGCTCCGCCGGGCCGACCAGGAGCGACGACGGCTGGTCGCCTACCTGGTGGAGGTGCAGGACGAGGAGCGGGAGCGGGTGGCCCTCGACATCGAGGACGAGCACCTGCAGCAGCTGGCCGCCCTCGGCATCCGTCTCGAGGTCCTCCGGCGGGCCCTGTCGGACCCCGCGCAGGTGGAGGCCCTGGAGCGGCTGGGGTCCTCGGTGGAGCAGGCCGTCCGCAGGCTCCGCGGCCTCCTCGTGGAGTTGCGGCCGCGGGAGCTGGAGACCGGGGGGTTGGCCGACGCCCTCCGGCGGTACCTGGAGGAGGTGGTGGCCCCGGTCGTCCCCGAGGTCTGCCTGGACGACGCCCTGCCGCGGGAGCCCCCGGTCGAGGTCCGCGTGGCCGCCTACCGCATCGCCCAGGAGGCCCTCCGGAACGTCGTCCAGCACGCCGGCGCCCACCGTGTGGAGGTGGCCCTGGGGGAGGCGGAAGGCGGGCTCTGGGTGCGGGTCGCCGACGACGGCGCGGGCTTCGACGCGGGCGCGGTGGAGGCCCCGGGCATCGCCGCCATGCGGCAGCGGGCGGAGGTGGCCGGCGGGTGGGTCCGGGTGCGGAGCGCGCCGGGGGCGGGGACGACGGTGGAGTTCTGGGTTCCCGGCCGGCGAGACCCCCCGGAGTCCGGCTGAGGCAGCGGGCGACCCGGCGGCCGGGTCCGACTGTCTCCCGGGTGGCCCGTAGACTCGTCCCCGTGAGCGCGGCCGGCGGGGCGGGGGTCCGGGAGGTCGTCCGGGCCCCCCAGATCCGGGCGGCCCTCCTCGGGACCCTGGTGATCATGCTGGGGTTCGGGATCCTCTACCCCATCCTGCCCCTCTACGCCCGCTCCTTCGGCGTGGGCTACGACGCGGTGGGCGCCCTGGCCTCGTCCTTCGCCTTTACCCGTCTGGTGTTCGACCTGGTCGCCGCCCGCGCCGTCGAGCGGTACGGAGAGCGGCGCACGGCCGCTGCCGGGGCCGCCGTCGTGGGGGCGTCCACGGTGCTGGCAGCCCTGGCCCCCACCTTTCCCCTGCTCGTGGCCTTCCGGGGCGCGGGGGGAGCCGGGTCGGCGCTGTTCTTCGCGGCCATGCTCTCCCACCTGTTGAAGGCAGCGCCCCGGGGACAGGTGGGGAGGGTCATGGGCGTCTACTACGGCGTGTTCAACGTCGGCTTCGTCCTGGGCCCGCCCGTCGGGGGGTTCCTGGCCGCCACCCTGGGGCTCGTGAGCCCCTTCTGGGTCTACGCGGGGGCCTGCTTCGTGGCGGCGGGGGTGTTCTCCCGCTCCCTGCGCGACCTGGGGAGCCGGGGCAGGGACCCGGCACGGCCGCCGGTCGGCCGCCGCCTCCGCTGGGACCGCTCGCTGGTCGCTGCCATGGCGGCGGGCGGCGCGGAGTCCTGGATCATCTCGGGCGTGTACTCCACCCTCGTCCCCCTGTTCGGGAGGGAACGGGTGGGTCTCGGGGAGGTCGGGGTGTCGGTGGGCATCGCCGTGGCGTCGGCGACCGAGCTGCTGGCCCTGTACCCCGCGGGGGCCGTCGCCGACCGCCTCGGCCGCAAGCACGTGGTCGTGCCGTCCTTCGCCGCGACGGTGGCCCTGCTCAGCGCCTTCGGGCTCGCCACGACCCCCGCGGGCTTCATGGGAGCCCTGGCGCTCCTGGGGGTGGTCACCGGCGCCGGAGGTGTCGGGCCCTCGGCCATGCTGTCGGACCTCACGACGGAGGAGACCTCGGGCCGCGCGAGCGGCGTGTTCCGGTTCGTCGCCGACCTGGGGTTCGTCCTGGGACCCCTCTCGGCCGGCACCGCGGCCCGGGCCTTCGGGCTCGGTCCGGCCTTCGTGGTGGTCGGGGCGCCCGTGGCGGTGGCCCTGGCCCTCGTGCTCTCCGTCTCCGACACCTCGGTGGCGGGCCGCCTCCGGCGCCGGGAGGAGGCCGGGCTGTGAGACAGCGCGGGGTCGCCGGCCGGTGGCGAGCTTCCCCGGCGGTGAGGGTCGCCTCCTGGGAGGTGGCCGGCGGCCATGGCCGAGGCGAAGGCGGCCTTCATGGCGTACCATCGGGGCAGCAGGGGAGCTCGGTGGGACCGGGCTGAGAGGCCGGCTGGGGGCCGGGGGCTCGAGGAGGGCCCGACGGACCGGAGCCGGCGACCCTTGGAACCTGATCCGGGTAATACCGGCGGAGGGAGCGAACATGGCCACCGTCCTCGACCGTCTCGAGCGGGTCCTCGAGCGTGAGGCCCCGGTCTGGGGCATTCGCCCCGTCCCCGCTGCCCACCGGCGGCTGTCCGGCATGGACATGGCCGTGCTGTGGGGAAGCCTGTCCCTGGGGTTCCTGGTGCTCGTCACCGGGACCTTCCTCGTGCCGGCCCTGGGCCTGCCCCAGGCCCTCCTCGCCATCGTGGTGGGGAGCGTGGTGGGCTGTCTCCCCCTGGCCCTGGTGGCCCTGGCCGGCCAGCGGGAAGGGGTCCCCGGGATGGTGCTGTTCCGGCCCCTCCTGGGCCTGCGTGGTTCCTACGTCCCCACGGCCCTGAACGTCCTCCAGCTCGTGGGCTGGACGGCGGTGGAGTTCTGGGCCATGGGACAGATCGCGAACGCCGTGTCCGTCCGGGCCTTCGGCCTCGACGCCTACCCCCTGTGGCTCGTCCTGGCGGCGGTGATCTGCACGGGCCTGGCCCTGGGAGGGCCGGTCCTGGTCGTCCGCCGCTGGCTGGAGCGGTTCGGGATGTACGTGGTCCTCGCGGCAGCCCTGTGGATGACGTGGGGGGTCCTTCGCTCCGGGGACCTGGTGGCCCTGTGGCGGCGGCCGGGGACGGGTGGACTGCCCTTCTGGCTGGCTGTGGACCTCGTCATCGCCATGCCCATCTCCTGGCTGCCCCTGGCCGCCGACTACAGCCGGTTCTCCCGGGACGGGGCGCGGACCCTGGCCGGCACCTACTGGGGGTACCTGGCGGGCAACGTCTGGTTCTACGCCCTGGGCGGCCTCCTCGTGCTGGCGGCCGGGGCGGAGGCCTCGGTGGCCGGCATCGGGGTGTCGGTGGCGGGGCTCACCGCGGGCCTGGTCGTCCTCGTGGCCCTGCTGGTGGTGGAGACCGACGAGGCCTTCGCCGACATCTACTCGGCCGCCGTGTCGGTCCAGAACGTCTGGCCCCGGGCACGGCAGCGGGGCCTGGTGCTGGGGGTGGCCGCCGTGGGCCTCGCCCTGGCCTGGTTCCTGTCCATGGACGCCTACCAGGTGTTCCTCTTCCTCATCGGGTCGGTGTTCGTGCCCCTGTTCGGGGTGTTCGCCGCCCACTACTTCCTGCTGCGGCGGGGCCGCTACGGACCGGAGGCCTTCGCCGGGGACGGCGCGCCGGGCGGCCTCAGCCTCCGGGCGGTGGCGCCGTGGGCCGTGGGCTTCGCCCTGTACCACTGGAGCGTGCCCACCGGGCCCGAGGGGTGGGTGGCGGCCGTGCGCACGGTGTTCGCCGGATGGCTCCGGCTGCCCTTCCCCCTGGCCGGGTCGGCCCTCGGGGCCAGCATCCCCAGCTTCCTGGCCGCCTTCGTCCTCGCCCTGGCGGTCCTCGCCCCTACTCGGAGATCGGCCGGGGCGTCGGTGGCGGGGCCGCCACGATGAGGACCACCGATGGCTCGGGCGAGGCGTTGGCCAGGGTCAGGTCGCTCCCGGCCGGGACCAGCACGGTGCCCCACTGCTTGAGCCTGGCCCGACCCCGCCCCACCTGGACGGCGACCTCCCCGGCCAGCACCGCGCAGATCGCGTCGGAGTCGGGGTCGGAGACGGGCCCCACCCGCTGGTTGCCCTGGAGACAGACGACCTCGGACCACAGCCGCCCCGACTCGTAGAGGGTCCCGTGCCGGGGCCCGCCCTCGGAGAAGTGCACGAGGTCCCGGAGGTCCCTGGTCCTCACGGGCGCAAGCCTACCGGGCCGGCCCCCCCGGCGACCCCGTCCGGCCCCCGCCGGGGCCGCACGCCCGCGCGGCCCCCGACTAGACTGGCGGCCGGTCGTTCCCAGGAAGGAGAAACCGTGGTCGAGTTCGCGTTCTCCGTCGCACCGCCGGCGGAGGTGGATGCTGACCTCCTCGTCCTCCCCGTCTTCCAGGGTCCCGAGCCCGGGCCGGGGCTGCAGGAGCTCCGGCTCCTCGACGCCTACGGGGCGGCCAGGCTCCGGGGCAAGAAGGGGGAGGACCTGCTGCTGGCCCGGCGCCAGGGGGACCCCTTCGCTGCCCGGGCCGTGCTCCTCGTGGGGCTCGGCGAGCGGGGGAAGGTCCGGGCCGACACCCTGCGGCGGGCGGCCGGGAAGGCCGCCTCCACCCTCGCCAGGTTCGAGACGGTGGCCACCGCCCTGCCCCAGGCCCTCGGCCGGGCCCCGGAGGAGGCCGTGCAGGCCACCGTGGAGGGCATCGCCCTCGGGACCTACCGCTTCGACCGGTACAAGACCTCGGGGGAGGACGGGGAGCCCGAGAGGCCGGCCCTCCGGCGGGCCGTGGTCCTCGGGAGCCCCCGGTGGGACGCCCGGGCGGTGCGGCGGGCCGTGGAGCGGGGGGAGGTCCTGGCGGAGGCCACGGCCTGGGCCCGGGACCTGGTGAACACGCCCGCCATCGAGTGCACCCCCGACTTCCTCGCGCGGGAGGCCCTCCGCATGGCCGAGGAAGCGGGCCTGGAGGTGAAGGTCTGGGACGAGGAGGACCTCCGCCGGGGCGGCTTCGGCGGGATCCTCGGGGTGGGAGCGGGCAGCGCGAACCCGCCCCGCCTCATCGAGCTGCGCTACCGGGGGGCGGCGGCCTCGGAGCCGCCCATCGCCCTCACCGGCAAGGGCGTCTCCTTCGACTCGGGCGGCCTGTCCATCAAGGACGCCAAGAACATGGAGTGGATGAAGGCGGACATGGCCGGCGCCGCGGCGGTCCTCGCCGCCATGAAGGCCGTGGCTCGCCTGAAGCCGCGGGTGAACGTGATCGCCGCGGTCCCCACCGCCGAGAACATGCCGAGCGGCACCGCGATCCGCCCCGGGGACGTGCTCCGCCACCGGGGCGGGAAGACCTCGGAGGTCCTGAACACCGACGCCGAGGGACGGCTGATCCTGGCCGACGCCCTCGCCTACCTGGCCGAGCAGCGGCCCCGCGCCATCGTGGACGCCGCCACCCTCACCGGGGCCTGCATGGTGGCCCTGGGGGACCAGCTCTGGGGGGTCATGGGCACCGACCGGGCCCTCGTGCGGGACCTCCTCGCCGCCGGGGAGGCTGCCGGCGAGCCCGGGTGGGAGCTGCCCCTGTGGGAGGACTACCGCAAGCAGATCGAGTCCACCGTGGCCGACGTGAAGAACACGGGCGACCGCTACGGCGGGGCCATCACCGCGGCCCTGTTCCTCAAGGAGTTCGTGGGCGACACGCCCTGGGCCCACCTGGACATCGCCGGGCCGGCCTTCGCGGAGAAGCCCGGCGACCTCTGGGGCAAGGGGGCCACCGGGGTTCCCGTCCGCACCATCGTCGGGTACGTCCTGCGCCAGGCGGCCCGGTCCGCCCGGCGGAGGTAGGCCGTGGGCGGCAAGGCCGAGGCCGGCCCCGTCCTGGCGTGCTTCGCCCACCCCGACGACGCCGAGATCGCCGCCGGCGCCACCCTGGCCAAGTGGGCGGCGGCCGGACGCGAGGTTCACCTCCTCGTGCTCACGAACGGCGACCGCGGCTCGGCGGACCCGACGGCGGACCGGGCGGAGCTGGCCCGGGTGCGGGAGGAGGAGACGGCGCGGGCGGCCGGCGTGTTGGGCCTGGCCTCCTGGCGGATCCTCGGCATCCCCGACGGTGAGCTGGCCAACACCCCCGAGGTGCGGGGCGAGATCGCCCGGGACATCCGCCGGGTCCGGCCCAGGGTGGTGCTGACCTGCGACCCCACGGCGTGGTTCTTCGGGGATCGCTACCTGAACCACCCCGACCACCGCGCCGCCGGGGCCGCCGCCTGCGACGCGGTCTTCCCGGGCGCCGGCAACCCCCACTTCTTCCCCGAGCATCTCGCCGAGGGCCTCACGGCCTGGGAGGTCGCGGAGGTGTGGCTGGCCTGGACCCTGGAGCCCAACCACCACGAGGACGTCACCGGGTTCCTCGAGCGGAAGCTGGCCGCCGTCGCCGCCCACCGGAGCCAGGTCGAGGGAGACATGCTGGGGTTCTTCCAGGAGTGGATCCCCAGGGAGGCCGAGGAGGGAGGCCGACGCCTGGGGGTGCGGCACGCCGAGGCCTTCCGCGTCATGCGCCTGGGGTAGCGGGGCCCCGCGACGGCTTGGCGCCCACGGCCAACACCACGTCGCGGAAGTCGTTCAGGGGGTCCGCGAACCGCTCGACGAAGGTCCGCCGGACGCGCTGCCGGAAGGCCTGCCACCCCCGCTCCCCGAGCATCTGCCGGACGAACCGGCCCGAGGCGGAGGTCTCGCGCGCGGCCAGGTACTCCTCCAGGGAGTACACGAACCGGTACTCGCGCACCTCGGCCCGCACGTGCCGGAGGCCGGCGTCGACGAGGGCCCGGTGGAGGGCGGCGGGGTCGGCGAACCGTTCCTCCCAGGGCACGGCGTCGCGGAGGGCGGATTCGAGGAGGGCTCCCTGGACGACGGCCTCGACCTCCTCGCGCCAGGCACGTGCGTAGGCGTCGTCGGACGGGCCCCAGGTCGAGACCGCCAGCCGGCCTCCGGGACGCAGCACGCGGACCATGTCGAACAGGGCCGTCTCGTAGCGGGTGAAGTGGGAGACGGCGAAGCTCGCGGTGACCACGTCGAAGGTGGCATCCGGGAAGGGCAGGTCGATGGCCTCGGCGGCGGCCAGGCGCAGGGCGGGCCGTGCCCGGCGGGCCACGGCGAGCATCCCCAGGGACACGTCGACGCCGACGACGAGCCCCTCGGACCCGGTGGCCTCCAGGGCGGCCCAGGCCGCCACGCCGGTCCCGGTGCCCACGTCCAGCACCCGTCCGGATCGCGGCGGGGCGGCCAGGGCCACCAGGTCCCGGGCGGGCTCGGCCAGCCGCGGGGCGTGGACCCGCTCGTAGGTCTCGGCGACGCCGTCGTAGGTGCGCCAGTCCTCCACGTCCCCCAGGCTAGCGGGCCGGGCGGCGGTCGGTGGGCCAGGGGGCGACGGGCGTCGGTGGGCCCGTCGCCCCCGGGCGCCTCGGGCGGCCGGCGCCGCTTCCGCGCCCCGGTAGGCTTTCCCCGCGATGCAGGAGGGACGGGCATGATTCCCTATCCACCTGTCAAGGGGAGTTCAGGAACTTTCTTTGACCACCTC